>JAUXPG010000252.1 GCA_030683915.1 Gemmobacter sp. | reverse complement strand
TGGCCGAAGATGTGCATGTCGGCAACTTCGTCGAACTCAAGAACGCCATCCTCGACGAGGGTGTGAAGGTCGGGCACCTGACCTATCTGGGCGATGTGCAGGTCGGTGAATTCACCAACATCGGCGCGGGCACCGTCACCTGCAACTACGACGGCGTGATGAAACACCGCACGGCCATCGGCAAACGCGTGTTCATCGGGTCCGACACCATGCTGGTCGCGCCTGTCACCATAGGGGACGACGCGATGACGGCGTCGGGTTCGGTCATCACCGAAGATGTGCCCGCCGCCGCCCTTGCGGTGGCGCGGGCGCGGCAGGTCACCAAACCGGGCCTTGCCACCCGCCTCATGGCCCGCCTGCGCGCGCTGAAGGCGGCGTCCGGGTGATCCTTCGCCCGTCGGCCCCAAATCCCATCCGAACCGGAGCGCATTGAATGTGTGGTATTGTCGGCATCCTTGGCGACCATGAGGTTGCACCGCAGCTGGTCGAGGCGCTGAAACGCCTTGAATACCGCGGCTACGATTCCGCCGGCATCGCCACCGTCAACCACGGGCGGCTTGATCGGCGGCGCGCGGTGGGCAAACTCGTGAACCTGTCGGACTTGCTTGTGCACGAACCGCTGGCGGGCAAGGCGGGCATCGGCCATACCCGCTGGGCCACGCACGGCGCGGCAACGGTAACCAACGCCCACCCCCACCGCGCGGGTCGGGTGGCTGTGGTGCACAACGGGATCATCGAGAATTTCAAGGACTTGCGCGAGGATCTGGCGGCATCGGGGTACAAGCCCGAAAGCCAGACCGACACCGAAACCATCGCACTGCTGGCCTGCCGCTTTCTGGATCAGGGGTGCGATCCGCGCACGGCGGCCGCGCGCACGCTGGACCGCCTGCACGGCGCCTTTGCGCTGTGCCTGCTGTTCGAAGGCGAAGAAGACCTGCTGATCGCCGCGCGCAAGGGGTCGCCGCTCGCGATCGGGCATGGCAGCGGCGAAATGTATGTCGGGTCCGACGCCATCGCGCTGGCGCCGCTGACCGACCGCGTGACCTATCTGGACGAAGGCGACCGGGCCGAGATCACCCGCGCCGGAGCGGTGATCTATGACGCTGCCGGACGGCTGGCCAACCGTGCGGAAACCCGCATCCAGATCGACGCGGTGCGGGTCGAAAAAGGCGGCTACCGCCATTTCATGCAAAAGGAAATCGCCGAACAGCCCGTCGTGCTGGCCGATGCGCTGCGCCATTACCTCAGCCCCGACCGCACGGCGCTGCGCCTGCCGGAAAACCTTGACTTCACAGGGGTTTCGCGACTGATCCTCGTGGCGTGCGGCACCGCGAACCTTGCCTGTCAGGTGGCGAAATACTGGTTTGAACAGATCGCGGGCCTGCCGTGCGAGGTGGATATCGCGTCGGAATACCGCTACCGCGACCCGGTGATCGACCCGGCCTCCTGGGCCATCTTTGTCAGCCAGTCGGGCGAAACCGCCGACACGCTGGCCGCCTTGCGCCATGTGCAGGATCATGTGGCCAAGGTGGTGGCGGTGGTCAATGTGCCCACCTCGTCCATCGCCCGCGAGGCAGGGCTGATGCTGCCGATCCTTGCCGGGGTCGAAATCGGCGTCGCGTCGACCAAGGCGTTCACCAACCAGCTGCTTGTGCTGGCACTGATGGCGCTCAAGGCCGGGGTGGACCGCGGGCGGCTGGACCCCGGCACGCTGGCCGCCCATCTGGGTGCCTTGGGCAGCCTGCCGGGGCTGATGAACCACGCGCTCGGGCTGGACGACCAGATCCGCGACCTGGCGCGCGAGCTGTCCAAGGCGCGCGACGTTCTGTTCCTCGGCCGCGGGCCGATGTACCCGCTTGCAATGGAAGGCGCGCTGAAACTCAAGGAAATCAGCTATATCCATGCCGAAGGTTATGCATCAGGCGAACTCAAGCACGGCCCGATCGCCCTGATCGACGCGGCCGTGCCGGTGGTGGTGCTGGCGCCGCGCGATGCTTTGTTCGACAAGACCGTGTCGAACATGCAAGAGGTGATGGCCCGGCACGGCAAGGTCGTGCTGTTGTCCGACGCCAAGGGCGTGGCCGAGGCAGGCGATGGCGTCTGGCGCCACCTCACCTTGCCCGACGTGCCGCCGTTGCTGGCGCCCATCCTCTATGCGCTGCCCGCGCAGTTGCTGGCGTATCATACCGCCGTCGCCAAGGGCACCGATGTGGATCAGCCGCGCAATCTGGCGAAATCTGTGACGGTGGAATAGGTTGCAATGGAAGGTTCATCCATGCTCACCCCGGACTCCGCCCTTGCTGTGCTGGAATCGCTGGCCGATCCGGTCCGGGCCGAAGGCATGGCCGCCTATCACAAGGTACCGCGCCGCTATCTGGGTGTGGCGGTGCCCGACATCGACGCGCTGGCGCGCGAGTGGCGCCAGACCTTGACCTTGACCGACCGTCTCGCGCTGGCGCAGGCGCTGTGGGACATGGGCATCCACGAAACCATGGTTGCGGCGGCGAAACTGCTGGAACAGGCGCGCATCCGGCCCGACGACAGCGGTGCATGGGCGCTCATCGCCACGTGGGCCGAAACCTTTGACGGCTGGGCTGTGGCCGACCATGCCAGCATCGCCGGGCAAAAGCGCCTTGTGGCGGATGCGTCACGGCTTGACACCGTAGCGGGCTGGACGGCGCATCCCAACATGTGGACCCGGCGTGCGGCGCTGGTGATGACATTGCCCTGGGCCAAGATGAACAACCCAAAGCCCGCGGACCTTGCCATCCGGGAAAGCGTGCTGGGGTGGGCAGAAACCTACGTCGATGACCGCAACTGGTTCATGCAAAAGGCCGTGGGCTGGTGGCTGCGCGACCTGTCGCGCCATGATCCCGACCGCACCCGCGCGTTTCTGGCCGGTCCCGGTGCGCGGCTGAAATCTTTTGCCCGCAAGGAAGCGGCGCGCCACCTCGAAACGCATTAACCTTCAATTTGCCCCAAAGTCGTCTCACATTGTTCTGATTCCGGCGCAATTACGGCGGTGGACGACGGAGGATGCCACCATGATCAGAACGGGTCAGACCACGGGGGCCGTGCTGGGTTTTGCCACCGGGCACATGCCGGATTTCGATTGGGTGGCGCGGTTGGCCACCCGCCGCACCGATATGGTGAACTATGATGAACGCATGGTGCACCGCGTGCACGACGACTGTCTGGTGATCGAACTGGACGCCGCGCGCGTCGTGCTGCTGCTGGATGGCTATGGCGAAGGCTGCCTGTCGCGCCTTGCCGTGGTGGTGGGCGGCACTGGCCAGCCGGGGGGCAGCGATGTGCTGTGGGGCCAGCGCAACGCGTTTTGCCGCCTTCTGGTCGAATCGGTGGCCGCCGTGCACGAACCCGCCTGCGAGGACTGGTTTACCGATCCGGCGCTGCCCGACGAATCGTTGGCCCGCCAGATGATTGCCGGATCACGCCGCCGCGCACCGGAACCGGCGCACATCCGCCTTGCCGCAGCGCATACCGCCGACCTGCGCAGCGCGCTTTATCATCCCTTGGACGACCCCGAACCCACGCCTGCGGCCCCGGCGCTCAGCCTGCGGGCGGCCTTGGGCGTGATGGGCGTGGTGGCGATGGCGGCGTCGTTGCCGCTGGGGATCGCGCTTGTGGCGTGGAACGTGCTGCGCGGCGCTGACCTGCGGGCTACGGCGGCGGGCCTTGCGGTGATCGGGCTGGCGCAGGGGCTGACCGGCCTGCCGCTTTTGCCACTGGCCTGACCGTTACGGGTGCAGCGCGCGGAAGGCCGCCAAGGCATCCGGGTCCACGTCATCGACATGCACGATGGTGGTGTGGATCGAAAACACCACCGCCTGCGTCCTTTCCAGCCGGACAAGGCATTGGCGTTCCGACCGCAAGTAAGTGCGCGCCGCAGGTTTCGGGCGACGTTCCGCCTCCAGCCGTGGCTGGTGCAGGGCAGGGTCCTCGTAGAGCAGCGCATTGGCCCGCCAGAGCGGCTGATCCACCCGCACGGCATCGAACATCCGCTGCACCCGCGCCGCCAAGCCGGCATCATAAACCGCCACCGGCGTATGGATGCCGGTCAGCGGGCGGCCCAGCTTTTGCGCCAGCGTCCAGCTGGCCGGAAAGCACAGGATCGCGCCGGTCATCGCATGTTCGGCCCCCTCACGGGTGTGGATGCAGAAATCTTCCTGCACCAGCCGCCCAAGGGTCAGCAGCGGCGCCGCGCGGTCCAACGCCACCGCAACCCCGTCCGGGCGGATCACCGCGCCGCGCCCGACGATGTAATCACCCAGCGCCGGAAGTTCGGCCAGCACGCGGTCCAGCAATTCCTGCGCCGCCGGTGCAGCCGCCGGCATCAGGCCATGCACCCGGTCGGGCGACTGTGCGATCAGGCGGTCACGTTCGGCCATCTGGCCTTCAAATGCCTCGTCCACCCGCAGCCAGTCGCCGGGGGCCACGGGCTGGATGCCGGGCAGGCGGGCGGTGGCGGGCGCCATCCACGGCATCTGCGGCAGGCGTTTTTGCAAGACCGGGGTCATCGCCGCCCTTTGGGGAACACCGGCTTGTCGCGCGAAAGCGACCGGCGCTCCACCGGCACGATGCGCTGGCCCGACGGTTTGGGCGGCGGCGGCGGTGGCGGCTTGGGCGGCGGTCCGGTCGGGCGCGGCGGGGCCTTGGGCGCCGCGCCGGGCTTGGCCCGTTCGGCCAGATCGCGGGCGATGGCATAGGCGCCCTTGATCTTGTCGGCCTCGGATGACCAGTCGCGCAGGATCACCAGCTTGTTGTCCTTGATCCTTGTGTGCTTGGGGTCGGCATGCAGATATTCCACCCACCCGGCGGGGTTCGGATATTTGTCGCCATGAAACTGCACGGTGGCGCCCTTCGGCCCGCCATCCAGCCGCGCGATGCCGGCCTTCTTGCACATCGCCTTGATCCGCATCACCAGCAGCAGGGTGTTGACCTCGCGCGGGACGGGGCCGAACCTGTCGATCAACTCGGCGGCGAAGCCTTCCAGTTCGACCTTGCCGGTCAGCGTGGACAGCCGTCGGTAAAGCCCGAGCCGCACATCCAGATCGGGCACGTAGTCTTCGGGAATCATCACCGGCACACCAAGGTTGATCTGCGGCGACCAATCGGTTTCAAGGCTTTGCGGCCCCTCGATTTCGCCCGAGCGGATCTTGGCGATCGTTTCTTCCAGCATGTGCTGGTAAAGTTCGAACCCGACCTCCTTGATGTGCCCCGACTGCTCCTCGCCCAACAGGTTGCCGGCGCCGCGCTGGTCCAGATCGTGGCTGGCCAGCGTGAAGCCGGCGCCCAGACTGTCAAAGCTGGCCAGCAGCTTGAGGCGTTTCTCGCCTTGCGGGGTCAACGGGCTGCGCGGTTTGGTGGTGAGGTAGCAATAGGCCCGCGTCTTGGACCGCCCGACGCGGCCCCGGATCTGGTAAAGCTGGCTCAGCCCGAACATGTCGGCGCGGTGCACGATCATCGTGTTGGCGGTCGGAATGTCCAACCCGGATTCAACGATGGTGGTGGCCAGCAGGACATCGGCCTTGCCGTCGTAGAAATCGTTCATCCGCTGGTCCAGTTCGCCCGCCGCCAACTGGCCGTTGGCCGTGATCACTGTCACCTCGGGCACATGGTCGCGCAAGAACGCCTCCATGTCCGGCAGGTCGGAGATGCGCGGCACCACAAGGAACGATTGCCCCCCGCGATATTTCTCGCGCAGCAGCGCCTCGCGGATCGTCACACTGTCGAATTCCGACACATAGGTGCGGATTGCCAGCCGGTCGACCGGCGGGGTGGCGATGATCGACAGGTCGCGCACCCCCGACAGCGACAGTTGCAGCGTGCGCGGAATCGGTGTCGCGGTCAGCGTCAGCACATGCACGTCCGAACGCAGTTCCTTCAGCCGTTCCTTGTGGGTAACGCCGAAATGCTGTTCCTCGTCGATCACCAGCAGGCCGAGCGATTTGAACTTCACGCCCTGCGCCAGCACCGCATGGGTGCCCACCACGATGTCCACCGTGCCATCGGCCAGCCCCGCCCGCGTCGCCGCCGCGTCCTTGGCGCTGACGAACCGCGACAGGGGGCGCACGTTCAGCGGAAAGCCGCGAAACCGTTCGGCAAAGCTGCGGTAATGCTGGCGCGCAAGCAACGTCGTGGGTGCAATCACCGCCACCTGCAATCCGGCCATCGCCGCGACAAAGGCCGCGCGCATCGCCACCTCGGTCTTGCCAAAGCCGACGTCGCCCACGACCAGCCGGTCCATCGGGCTGCCGTTGGCCAGATCCTCCAGCACGGCGGCAATCGAGGAAAGCTGGTCATCGGTTTCCATATAGGGAAAGCGCGCGCAGAACTGATCCCACATGCCGTCGGGCGGGGTCAGCACGGGTGCCGTGCGCAGGTGCCGTTCGGCCGCCACCCGCATCAGGCGGTCGGCGATTTCGCGGATGCGTTCCTTCAGCTTGGCCTTGCGCGCCTGCCACGCCCCGCCGCCCAGCTTGTCCAGCAGGCCCTCTTCGTGGCCATAGCGTGACAGCAGTTCGATGTTTTCCACCGGCAGATACAGCCGGTCGCCGCCCGCGTATTCCAGCGCCACACAGTCGTGCGGGGCCCCCAGCGCGGTGATCGTCTCCAGACCCTTGAACCGCCCGATGCCGTGTTCCACATGCACCACAAGGTCACCGGGCGTCAGCCCCGTGGCCTCTTGCAGAAAGTTTTCGGCCTTGCGCTTGCGCCGGGGGCGGCCGGTCATGCGGTCGCCCAGAATATCCTGTTCGGAAATCACCGTCAGGCCCGGCGCCTCGAACCCGTCTTCCAGCGGCCAGACCACAAGATAAAGCTTGCCCGCGCCCTTGACGGCGGGCAGGGCGCGCAGATCGGCCACCACCTCGGCCCCGGTCAGGCCCTGATCAACCAGCAGCCCGGCCATCCGGTCGCGCGAGCCTTCGGAATGGTGGGTCAGCACCACATGCCCGCCCGCCCGGCGGTCGCGGATATGGTCCGCCACGGCGGCGAACAGGTTGATGCCCTCGGCCTGGCGTTCGGCGGCAAAGCTGCGGCCCCGCCGTGCGCCTGCGTCAATGACGCCCGGTCCGGGCGGCTGCGGCGCGCCGTGGAACTGCACCACCCGACGCCCCGCCACCGCCGCATCCCACGCCGCATCATCCAGATACAGCAGTCCGGGCGGGCAGGGCTTGTAGACCGAATCCAGCCGCCCGCGCGCTGCCATCGCGTCGCGCCGGGCATCGAACTGGTCCGAAATAGCCTCCCAGCGCGAGGCGCGGGCGGCCTCGGCCTGATCGTCCAGCGTGATGGCGGCGTCGGGCAGATAATCGAACAGCGTTTCCAACCGGGCATGGAAGAACGGCAGCCAATGTTCCATGCCCGCCTGCTTGCGCCCTGCGCTGACCGATTCATAAAGCGGGTCATCCGCGCCACCCACGCCGAATTCGGCGCGATAGTTCTGGCGAAACCGGGTGATCGCGGCCTCGTCCAGCACGATCTCGGACACCGGGGCAAGGTCAACCGACCCCAGCCGTTCCCCCGACCGCTGGGTTTCGGGGTCAAACCGGCGGATTGCATCCAACTGGTCGCCAAAAAAATCCAGCCGCAAGGGCGCGTCCATTCCCGGCGGCCAGACATCGACAATGCCGCCCCGCAAGGCGCAATCGCCCGGTTCGGTCACGGTGGGCGAATGGATGAAACCCGCGCGCCCCGGAAACGCCCGCAGCGCGCCTTCGTCCACCCGGTCGCCCACACGCGCGACAAAGCTGGCCCCCCGCACCGTATCCCGCGAAGGCACCCGCTGGGTCGCGGCGGACAGGGTGGTGACGATGATCGGCGCCACCGGCACCCCATGCGTCAGCGCCGCCAGCACCGCCATCCGCGCCGCCGACACCTCGGGGTTGGGCGAGATGCGGTCATAGGGCAGGCAGTCCCACGCCGGAAACCCCATCACCAGCCGCCCCGGTGCCAGCACGGCCAACCCCGCGCGCATCGCCTCGGCGCGCTTGTCGTCGCGCGCGACGTGGATCACCGGGCCCTTCTCGGCCTCGCGCAGCACCAGTGTCGCGTCGTATCCTTCGGGGGCCCCCCCGGCCAGCAGCCGCGCCATCCGCTCAGTTCCCCAGCACCGACATGTGCATGTTCTGGAACATGCCCCACATCGCCGTCACAAAGATCGACACCATGCCGATGGCCTGCACCACGCGGCGGTGGGTCCGCAACCGGCGAAACAGCGCCTCGCCGGTGTTGTCGCCCGCCTCGACCTTGCGCGCGGCCTGCACCGAGACCAGCCCCACCACGCTCATCGGCATCGCCATCAGGAACACCGCCTGCGCGAACTGCATGCCATACCAGAACCCCAGCACCCACAACGCCGACAGGAAGCCCGCGGCCAGCACCAGCACCGCCGTGCCCGACACCCGCCCGATATAAAGCATCCGACTGGTGTAGATGCGCGCCAGATCCTCGACATCGGCCTGCAGCTGCCCGCCCTTGCGTCGCGCGCGCAGCACCATGTCCCACGGCACGCCCAGCACCCAGTGGCTTGCCGTGGACCACATCACCGCCAGCGCGATCCAGAACCACAGGTTCGAGAACGACCGCATGTCGATGACCGAGAAGATGGTTCTTGTCAGATCCACGGATGCGTCCTGCCTCAATCGCCGCTGCGCGCCGTTCTAGCCTGCGCCCGCGCGGATTCCCACCCTTGTGATGCGCGTCAAAGCATGGCAGGCAAGACCGTGGCTAGCCTGAAACGGAAGACCCGCCATGATCCCCACCTTCGCCCCGTTCCCTGCCACCCGCTTTCGCCGCATGCGCCGCACGGCGGCACTGCGCGACCTGATGCAGGAACACCGCCTTTCGGTGGCCGACCTTATCTGGCCGGTGTTCATCCGCGATGGCGCCGAGGTCGAGGAACCGATCGCCTCGATGCCGGGGGTCGCGCGGCTGTCGCTGGACCGGCTGGTGCGCAAGGCCGAAGCCGCGCATCGGTTGGGGATCCCCGCGATATGCCTGTTTCCCTATACCGATCAGTCCCTTCGCACCGAAACCTGCGACGAGGCATGGAACCCCGACAACCTGACCAACCGCGCCATCCGGCTGCTCAAATCCGAATTCCCCGACCTTGCGGTGATGACGGACGTCGCGCTTGACCCCTATAACGCCAACGGTCACGACGGTTTGGTGCGCGACGGGGTGATCCTGAACGATGAATCGGTCGAGGCACTGGTGCGGATGGCGCTGGCGCAGGCCGAGAGCGGCGCCGATATCCTTGGCCCCTCGGACATGATGGACGGACGCATCGGCGCCATGCGCAAGGCCCTTGAATCTGCCGGCCATACCGATGTGACGATCCTGTCCTATGCCGCCAAATATGCCAGCGCCTTCTATGGCCCGTTCCGCGATGCGGTGGGGGCAGGCGCGCGGTTGGTGGGCGATAAAAAGACCTATCAGATGAACCCCGGCAACACCGACGAGGCGCTGCGCCTTGTCGCGCGTGATCTGGCCGAAGGTGCTGACATGGTGATGGTCAAGCCCGGCATGCCCTATCTCGACATCTGCCGCCGGGTGAAGGACGCGTTCGGCGCACCGACCTACGCCTATCAGGTCTCGGGCGAATACGCGATGATCATGGCCGCGGCCCGCAACGGCTGGATCGACGAAGGCAAGGCGATGGCGGAATCGCTGTTGTGTTTCAAGCGGGCGGGTTGTGATGGCATCCTGACCTATTTCGCGCCGTCAATGGCCCAGATGCTGCAAGGCTGATCCCGGCAAGGAAACGCCGAAACCTGCAACCTTTCGGTGACAGACCCGAAACGCTCTGTTACGCTGCACGTCAAGGGGCGAAACGGCCCCGGCCCAGAGGCGGAGCATGCCATGATCCACACTTCCAGCCTGTCCCGGCGCGGCCTTATGCTGGGCCTCGGCGCCAGCGCCGGCCTTGCCGCATGCGGCAACGGGGTCGGTTCGCGCGGCGGCGACACCATCGACGCCCGCGTCGATTCCACCCGCGAATTCCTATTCTCGCGCTATCCCGGCACCCAGGACCTGGCGGCCAAAGCGGCAGGGGTGCTGTATATCCCGCTGCTGACCGAGGCGGGCTTTGGCATCGGCGGCGGGTTCGGGCGCGGGGCGCTGCGCATCAACGGCGTGACGGTGGATTACTACGCCGCCGCCCGCGCCACCATCGGCTTTCAGATCGGTGCGCAGCAATACGCCCATGCGCTGTTCTTCATGACCGAACAGGCTCTTGGCGAATTCCGCCGGGCCGACGGCTGGGCAGTGGGAGCCGATGCCCGCTATGCGCTGCCCGACAAGGGCGGCAGCATCGGCAAGGAAACCACCGAAACCTCGCCGGTCATCGCGCTGGTCTTTGGACAATCGGGCCTGATCGCCGGCGCCACGCTGTCGGGGATCAAGTACACCCGCATCATTCCCTGAGCGCGCCGACGCACCGCGCGGCGGAGGGGGGGGGGGGGGGGGG
>JAUXPG010000168.1 GCA_030683915.1 Gemmobacter sp. | reverse complement strand
CCCCCCCCCCCCCCTTGCCCCCCTCCAAAGGCTTTCCTTCGCCGCCTGACCGGGTTAGTCAGGATGCAAGGAGGCCCGCCATGACCACCATCCTCGACCGCATCAAGGCCTACAAGCTTGACGAGATCGCCGCCGCCAAGGCGGCCCTGCCCTTCTCCGAGTTGCAGGCGCGCGCCGCCGCCGCCCCGGCCCCTCGCGGCTTTGGCGCGGCTCTCACCCGAGCCGCCGGGCAAGGCTATGGCCTCATTGCCGAAATCAAGAAGGCCAGCCCGTCGCGCGGGCTCATCCGCCCCGATTTCGACCCGCCTGAACTGGCCCGCGCCTATGAGGCCGGGGGCGCCGCCTGCCTTTCGGTCCTTACAGACGGCCCGTCGTTCCAGGGCGCGCCCGAATACCTGACCCAAGCGCGCGAGGCCTGTTCGCTGCCCTGCCTGCGCAAGGATTTTCTTTATGACCCATGGCAGGTGTACGAGGCCCGCGCCTGGGGGGCCGACTGCATCCTCATCATCATGGCCTCGGTCGATGATGCCCTTGCGATGGAGCTCGAATCCGCTGCGATGGATTTGGGAATGGATGTCCTGATCGAAATCCACGACGAGGCGGAACTCGACCGCGCCACGCGGCTGAAATCGCCGTTGATCGGCCTCAACAACCGCAACCTGCACACATTCGAGGTCAGCCTCGATACAACGCGCAACCTGTCGCGGCGGGTGCCGGAAAACCGCGATGTTGTTGCTGAATCCGGTCTGTTCACGCCCGATGACCTGGCCGACATGGGCCGCTATGGGGTGCGCCGCTTTCTGATCGGGGAATCGCTGATGCGCGCCGATGATGTGGCCTCCGCGACTGCGGCGCTGCTGGCCAATCCGCTTACCGCACAAGGCGGCATGTGATGCTGACGCATTTTGACGCGCAGGGCCGCGCGCATATGGTCGATGTCTCGGACAAGGCCACAACCGCCCGTACCGCGATTGCTGCGGGCGAGGTGCGGATGTCGGCGGAAACCTTGGCCCTTGTCACCGAAGGCCGCGCGGGCAAGGGCGACGTGCTGGGCGTGGCGCGACTTGCCGGCATCATGGGCGCCAAGCGCACCGCCGATCTCATTCCGCTTTGCCATCCGCTGCCCGTCACCAAGGTGGCGCTGGACCTGACCGCCGACCCCACCCTGCCCGGCATCCGCATCGAGGCGACCGTGCGGACCACCGGCCAGACCGGGGTGGAGATGGAGGCACTGACCGCCGTCTCCGTCGCGGCGCTGACCGTCTATGACATGCTGAAAGCGGCGGAAAAATCCATGCAGATCGGCAATATCCGGCTGTTGATGAAGGAAGGCGGCAAATCCGGCCGCTTCGAGGCGCCATGATCCCTGTCGCAGAGGCCCTGTCGCGGGTGCTGGCGCTTGCCCGCCCGTTGCCCGCCGAACCCGCGCCCTTGGCCGAAGCGGCAGGGCGCGTGCTGGCGGCCGATGCCGTCGCCACACGCGCGCAACCGCCCTTTGATGCGTCGGCGATGGACGGCTATGCGGTCGCCGGTCCGGTCCACCCCGGACAGGCGTTGCGCGTCATCGGCACCGCACAGGCGGGTGCGGCCCACCCAGGCCCCGTCGGCCCCGGCGAGGCGCTGCGCATCTTCACCGGCGCCCCGGTGCCCGCTGGCGCGACGCGCGTGGTCATTCAGGAAGATGTCACCCGCGACGGCGACCGGATCACCTTGGGCGACGCGCTTGATAGCGGCACGCATATCCGCACGATGGGGTTTGATTTTCCCGCAGGCCACCGGCTGACGGCGCCGCGCCGTCTGAAACCCGCCGATCTGGCGCTGCTGGCGGCGATGAACGTGCCGGCCCCCACCTGTTCACGCCGCCCCGTCGTCGCGCTGATCGCCACGGGGGACGAATTGGTGATGCCGGGCGAAGATCCGGGGCCTGACCAGATTGTCGCGTCGAACCTTTTTGCGCTGAAGGCGATGGCCGAAGCCGAAGGCGCGCGCGTCCGCCTCTTGCCCATCGCCCGCGACACCGAAGCCGCCCTGACCGAAGTGCTGGACCTTGCGCGCGGAGCCGATGTGATCGTCACCATCGGCGGTGCCTCGGTCGGCGACCACGATCTCGTGGCGCGCGTGGCAGGCGCGATGGGGCTGGAGCGCGCCTTCTACAAGATTGCCATGCGGCCGGGCAAACCGCTGATGGCAGGGCGGTTGGGTGACGCGGTCATGCTGGGGCTGCCGGGAAACCCGGTGTCGGCCATCGTATGCGGGCATCTGTTCCTGCTGCCGCTCTTGCGCGCGTTGCAGGGCCTGCCCGACCCAGCCCCAACGGTCCTGCGTGCGCGTCTGGCGCGCGAGATGGGGCCAAACGGCCCGCGCGCCCATTACATGCGCGCAACCTTGCGTCCCGGCGATGGCCTGCCGGTCATCACACCCTACGCCGGGCAGGACAGCGCGCTTCTCGTCCCGCTCGCTGCCGCCGATGCCCTTCTGGTGCGGCCCGTCGATGACGGCGCGCGTGCGGCAGGCGATGTGGTCGACTACATTCCGTTGTAGCTGTTGACACAAAAGGGGAACAGTGTCAGAACATAGGGGAACAAACGGGGGGCAAGGACCAGAATGCTGACGCGCAAGCAAATGGAATTGCTGGACTTCATCCGAACCCGCATGGGGGCCGATGGCGTCCCCCCCTCGTTCGACGAGATGAAGGAGGCGCTGGACCTCAAATCGAAGTCCGGGATCCACCGGCTGATCACCGCGCTGGAAGAACGCGGGTTCATCCGCCGCCTTGCCCACCGGGCGCGCGCCATCGAAATCGTAAAGTTGCCCGAAGCGATGGAGGCGCCGGGGTTTCGCCCCCGCCTGGTCGCCGAAAGCGCGCCGCCGCCCCGTGGCGCACGTCCTGTCGAACCTGTCTATGCCAGCGAACTTCCCGTTATGGGCCGCATCGCAGCCGGTGTCCCGATCGAGGCGATAGCCCATGTCTCGCACCACGTGGCCGTGCCGGGGTCGATGCTGTCGGGCAAGGGCCAGCACTATGCGCTGGAGGTCAAGGGCGACTCGATGATCGAGGCGGGCATCAACGATGGCGACATCGTTGTGATCCGCGAACAGTCGACTGCCGAGAACGGCGATATCGTGGTCGCTCTGGTCGAAGATGCCGAGGCGACGCTGAAGCGGTTTCGCCGCAAGGGCAACATGATCGCGCTCGAGGCCGCGAACCCGGCCTATGAAACCCGGTTGCTGCCCGACCATGCGGTCAAGGTGCAGGGTCGGCTTGTGGGGCTGATTCGCACATATTGACACGCCGCGCGGGGCGCCCGGGTTGTGCGAAGGTCACGGGGCGGGTCCACCTTGGGCGCGCCGGGGTGCAGCGGCCGCTGCCGTCACGCCTGAGACGGCGTTGCCCATCTGCACTGGCAGCACTGCGGCCGCCCGCGTCATCAAAGCCGTTCCGCGAGCCCGAAGCCCGGCCAGCACGGCGCTTGAGTTCGCCCCGGCATGCTGCCCCTGTCCGGACCATCGCCGGGGCTGCGCCGGGCGGGTCGCTGCAAACTGCCAGCCCCCCCCGTCGCGCAAGCGGACCGCCAGCGGGCCGGTCTGGGCAAGCACCGTCTGGTCGATGACAAGGCATCCGGGCGGCCTTGCGTCGGCCCGGCCCGCGAGCACGACGACTGCCACCTCGGCGCACGTTGCCGCTAGCCGATCCGCTGCGCCCTTGCCCGTCAGATGCGCGGCCGTCACACCGCCCAGCACGAACCGCCGGTCGCCCTTGCCGCCCGAAAACCCCGCACGAAGCGCAGCAAGTTCCTGCGAGGCGCGGTCACCATCATTTTCCAGCCAGACCGCGGCAGCAAAGCCATTGCCCTTGGCCGCCGACATCGCGCGGGCCTGCGGCCCGATCAGCCCCAGCAACCCGCCATCGCCCGCGATCAGCAACTCAGGTCGCCCCGCACCGCCCCATGTGGCAAAGGCACCAGCCAACATGACAGCACCCGCCAACCGCACCGGCCCGCGCAACAGGATCAGCAGAAGGCCGCCAATCGCCACCACGGGCAGCACATGGCCCGCCGGTTCCGCCACAAGGCTGACGGCCCCCGGCCAGCTGGCCACCGTATGCGCGACCCCGAGTATCCAGCGGGTGCCCTGTTCCATCACCCAAAGCGCCGGTCTCTCGGCGCCAAACGGCGCCAGAACCGCCGCCACCACCGCAGCCGGGATGACCACCGTCCCCATCAGCGGCACCGCCGCCAGATTGGCGAGGAGGCCGTAATCGGCATACCGGTTGAAATGGACCGCTGCGATGGGTGCGGTTGCAAACCCCGCCAGTGACGAAGACATCACCAGCATCGCCACGGGCTGCGCCCACCCCGGCAACCGGCGCAGCAGGCCCCGGTCGCGCAGCACCGCAAACCCCGCAACCAGCGCCGAGGTTGCCGCGAAAGACATCTGGAACCCCGGTTCAGCCATGCTTTCAGGCTGCACCAGCATAATGGCAACCGCCGCCAGCGCAACAGACCGCAGCGATATCGCCCGCCGGTCCAGCAGAACTGCACCCAGCATCACCGCAACCATCACAAACGCGCGTTCAGTCGCAACATTGCCGCCCGACAGTGCAAGGTAGAACGCCGCCGCCGCCAAGGCCACCACCGCCGCGACCTTCTTGCCCGGCACCCGCAAGGCAACCGGCGGCACCAGCGCCAACCCGACCCGGATGGCGACGAAGACGAACCCGGTCAGCAACCCCATATGCAGACCCGAAATCGCCAGCAGATGTGCCAGGTTCGAATCGCGCAGCGCTTGCACCGTGGGCTGGCCGATGCCAGATCGGTCTCCCGTCAGGATCGCGGCGGCAAAAGCGCCGGGTTCACCCGGCAAAGCCGCCTGCACCGAGGCGGATATCGCCATGCGAAGGCCCGTAACCCGCGTGTCCCATCCCAAGGGTGGCCCCTGCGCCAGAACGGGCGTGCGGGTATAGCCGACGGCGCCAAGCGATCTGAACCATGCCATGCGCTGGAAATCAAAGCCGCCCGGTTCCACCGGCCCATCGGGCGGCGACAGGTGCGCCGTCATCATCACGCGCATCCCCGGCACGGGATCGACGAACCCCTGATCCCCGTGCAGCGACACCCGCACGCGGCGCGGCGTCCGGTCGGGCGGCACGCGTTCCAGTACCACATGGTCCAGCGTCAGCCGCAGCCGGTCAGACTGCGAGCGGTCAACTTCGACGACGCGCCCTTCGACCGGGCCGTGATAGCGAAACGCCAGCACCGGCCCGGCCACCCGGTCACTCCGCGCGCCGATGGACAAAAACCCGACCGACGCCGCAAGCACCGCCGCGCCCGCCGCCCCGGCCACCACGCTGGGCGACCGCCACGCCAGCAGCCCCGCCAGCGCCAGCCCGAAGGCAGCGCCATAAGCACCCGCCCCCGGTTCGCCCGGCCACGACAGCCACAGCGCGATGCCAAGACCCATGCCCACCGGCACCCAGACGAACAGCCGCCCGCGCTCTGCCCCCAGCCATGCGCCGACCCCGCCCACTTGCCGCGCCCCCTGTGATTGCCTAGACAGGGCCCGACCCTAACCAATCTTGGTTTCCGAATAGTTAACCCGAAAGGTCCCCCGCATGCCCGGCCCTGCCGACCGCCCCGTCGTGACCCGCTTTGCCCCGTCTCCGACGGGTTATCTGCACATCGGCGGCGCGCGGACGGCGCTTTTCAACTGGCTTTATGCGCGGGGCCGGGGGGGGAAATTCCTGCTGCGGATCGAAGATACCGACCGCGAACGCTCGACGCCCGAGGCGACGGCGGCAATCTTGCAGGGGCTGCGGTGGTTGGGGCTGGATTGGGACGGCGAGGCGGTCAGCCAGTTCGCCCGCGCGCCCCGTCACGCCGAGGTGGCGCATGAAATGCTGGCGCGCGGCCGCGCCTACAAGTGCTTTGCCACCGCCGCGGAAATCGACGCCTTCCGCGAAGCGGAAAAGGCTGCGGGCCGCTATCCGGTGTTCCAAAGCCCGTGGCGCGATGCCGACCCTGCCAGCCACCCCGACGCGCCCTATGCCATCCGCATGAAGGCACCGCGCGACGGCGAGACCCTGATCTGCGATGCGGTCCAAGGCACGGTGAAGGTGCGCAACGATCAGCTGGACGACATGATCGTGCTGCGGTCCGACGGCACCCCTGTCTACATGCTGGCCGTGGTGGTGGACGATCATGACATGGGCGTCACCCATGTCATCCGCGGCGACGATCACCTCAACAACGCGGCCCGGCAACAGATGGTCTATGATGCGATGGGGTGGGAGGTGCCGGTCTGGGCCCATATACCACTTATTCACGGTCCAGATGGCAAGAAGCTGTCCAAGCGACATGGAGCGGTGGGCTTGCACGAGTATCAAGCGCTTGGATATCCGGCGCAGGCGATGCGCAATTACCTGTGCCGGCTGGGCTGGGCGCATGGCGATGCCGAATTCTTTGGTGATGCCGAGGCGATGGAATGGTTCGATCTGGCGGGAATCGGGCGTGCCCCGGCGCGGCTGGATTTCAAGAAACTGGAGAATCTGTCGGGCCAGCATATCGCGGCCATGGCCGACGCGGCGCTGCTGCACGAATTGCAGGCATATCTGGAAGCTGTGGGACAGCCGAAGCTGTCACCCCACCAGCATGACCTGATGACCCGCGCCATGCCAAGCCTCAAGGATCGCGCGAAGACCTTCCCGGAACTTGTTGAAAAGGCTGCGTTTGCGCTGGCATCGCGCCCATTGGTGCCCGACGCCAAGGCACGCGCCGCGATGGATGCGGTATCCCGTGGTATACTGAATGAATTGACGCCGCGCCTGCGAGATGCTAGCTGGGAGCGCGAGGCGTTGGAGGCCGAGGTGACGCAGGTTGCCGCTGGCCACGGGCTCGGAATGGGCAAGATTGCAGCCCCCTTGCGGGCGGCGCTGTCGGGCCGGACCGTGTCGCCCAGTGTCTTCGACATGATGCTGGTCATCGGTCGCGACGAAACACTCGCGCGGCTGGCGGAGGCTGCGGTGTGGCCGGAAACGGCCTGACCCCTTCGCCATCCGGGCACGGCTTTCGCCGGGGCGCCCGCCCCGGCCCGCAGAAGAGGGACGTAAAGATGACGCCGACCAAGACCGCAAGGCTGACCATCGACGACAAGACCTATGACCTGCCGATGTATTCTCCGACCCTGGGGCCGGATGTCGTCGACATTGGCAAGCTTTACGCGCAGGCCGACGTCTTTACCTTCGACCCCGGCTTCACCTCGACCGCCGCCTGCGATTCGACCATTACCTATATCGACGGCGACAAGGGGGAACTGCTCTATCGCGGCTATCCGATCGAGCAACTGGCCGAACAGTCGCACCATCTGGAAGTGTGCTACTTACTGCTCTACGGAGAACTGCCGACCAAGACCCAGCTCGTGGATTTCGAGGCGCGGGTGACCCGGCACACGATGGTGCATGAGCAGATGCACTATTTCTTCCGCGGGTTCCGCCGCGACAGCCACCCGATGGCGACGATGGTGGGTGTGGTCGGCGCCATGTCGGCATTCTACCACGACAGCACCGACATCGCCGATCCGTGGCAGCGCGAGGTTGCGGCGATCCGCATGATCGCCAAACTGCCGACGATTGCCGCGATGGCTTACAAATATTCGGTGGGCCAGCCCTTCGTCTATCCCAAGAACAGCCTGAGCTATGCCGGGAACTTCCTGCACATGTGCTTTGCCGTGCCGTGCGAGGAGTATGTGGTCAACCCGATCCTTGAAAAGGCGATGGACCGCATCATGATGCTCCACGCCGATCATGAGCAGAACGCCTCAACCTCGACCGTGCGTCTGGCCGGGTCCTCGGGCGCGAACCCCTTTGCCTGCATCGCGGCCGGCATCGCCTGTCTTTGGGGCCCGGCACATGGCGGCGCGAACCAGGCCTGTCTGGAGATGCTCCGCGAAATCGGCACGGTGGACCGTATTCCCGAATTCATCGCCCGTGCCAAGGACAAGAACGATCCGTTCCGCCTGATGGGCTTTGGCCACCGGGTCTACAAGAACTTCGATCCGCGCGCCAAGGTGATGAAGGAATCCGCCGACGAGGTGCTGGGCCTTCTGGGGGTCGAAAACAATCCCACCCTGCAGGTCGCCAAGGAACTGGAGCGCATCGCGCTGGAAGATGATTACTTCATCTCCAAAAAGCTCTATCCCAACGTCGATTTCTACTCGGGCATCATTCTGGATGCGATGGGCTTCCCCACCTCGATGTTCACGCCGATCTTCGCGCTGTCGCGCACGGTGGGCTGGATTTCGCAGTGGAAGGAAATGATTGCGGACAAGAACCAGAAGATCGGCCGCCCGCGCCAGCTTTATATCGGCGCCACGCAGCGCGACTATACCGCTGTCGCCACCCGGGGCTGATCCAACGGTTCATGAACGACGAAGGGGGCCAGTTGGCCCCCTTTTTTCATTCCAGTCTGGTCCGCGGCAAGATCCGCGGCAGCCGGTGCAGCGCCAGCACCAGCGTGCCCGACCCAAGACCCGCCAACCCCGCCCACGGCCCGAGTTGCAGCGTCACCAGCCCCAGCAGCGGAACGCCCGCCACCACCAGCGCCAGTCGCAGGATGCGCGCGCGCGGCGGCAACAGCGTGCAGGCGGCCAACCCTGCCATCAGCCACACCATGACGGCGGCACCCGTCAACACCATGTCACACCCTCCACACAAGCCGCATCAGCCGCCAAGCCGCTGCGGCAGGCCATTGGCCCAAGTCGAAATCGTGCCCGCGCCCAGACACACCACCATGTCGCCCGGCCGCGCCTGTTCGCGCACCAGACGCTCCAGATCGCCTTCATCCAGAATGGCGCGCGCATGGCGGTGGCCATGCGCAATCAGCCCCGCCACCAAATCATCGCGGCTGGCACCGGGAATCGGGTCTTCGCCCGCCGAATAGACCTCGGCGATGGCCACCACATCGGCCTCGTTGAAGCAGGTGCAGAAATCTTCGAACAGGTGGCTGAGCCGGGTGAAGCGGTGCGGCTGGTGAACGGCAATGACCCGGCCCTTGGTGGCCTGGCGCGCAGCCCGCAGCACGGCGGCAATTTCCACCGGATGATGGCCGTAATCGTCGATGATGGTGACGCCGTTGACTTCGCCCACTTTGGTGAAGCGGCGGTTGACGCCTGCGAACCCGGCAAGTGCGGCGCGGATGTCATCGCCCGACATGCCCAGATGCCGCGCCACGGCCACAGCCGCCAGTGCGTTCGACACGTTATGATCGCCCGGCATGGGCAGGGTGCACCCTTCGATCCGCGCGCCGTCGCCTTCGCCTTGCAGCAGGATGTCGAAATGTGCCCGACCACCTTCATACATCAGCCCCACCGCGCGCACATCGGCCTGCGCGTTGAACCCGAAGGTCACGATACGCCGGTCGGTGATGCGGCCCACCAGAGCCTGCACCTCGGCGTGGTCGGTGCAGCACACGGCCAGCCCATAGAACGGGATGTTCGACACGAAATCGGTAAAGCCCTTGCGCAGCGCGTCAAAGCTGCCCCAGTGTTCCATATGCTCGGGGTCGATGTTGGTCACGATGGCAATGGTGGCCGGCAGCCGGTTGAACGACCCGTCGGATTCGTCCGCCTCGACCACCATCCATTCGCCGGCACCGGCGCGGGCGTTTGAGCCGTAGGCATGGATGACCCCACCATTGATCACCGTGGGGTCAAGCCCGCCCTTGTCCAGCAAAGTGGCGACCATGGTCGTGGTCGTCGTCTTGCCATGTGTGCCCGCGATGGCCACGTTGGATTTCAGCCGCATGAGCTCGGCCAGCATCTCGGCCCGCCGCACGACCGGCAGTGTGCGGCGCCGGGCTTCTTCCAGTTCCGGATTGCCCTTCTTGATGGCAGACGACACCACCACCACCGCCGCCGCGCCGATGTTATCGGCGGCCTGTCCTTCGAAAACGGTGGCGCCGAGACGGACCAGCCGGTCGGTGATCTTGCTGGCCTTCGCGTCGGACCCCTGCACGGTATAGCCCAGCGTGATCAGCACTTCGGCGATGCCCGACATGCCGATCCCGCCGATGCCGACAAAGTGGATGGGGCCAAGCTCGTGCGGCAGTTTGGTGGCAGGGCTCATGGAACGGGAACTCCGGCAAGATCGTGAACAAGGGCGGCCAGCGTTTCGGCCGCATCCGGGCGGCCTTGGCCAAGGGCGTTGGCGGCCATGCGGATGGCCGCTTGCGGTTGGGTCAGGATGGTGGCCACTTGCGCGGCCAGCGCATCGGCCGACAACGCGGATTCCGGGATCAGCACCGCCGCCCCCGCATCGACCAATCCACGGGCGTTGGCGGTCTGGTGGTCGGCAGTGGCCGCCG
Source organism: Gemmobacter sp. (assembly GCA_030683915.1). Taxonomy (GTDB): domain Bacteria; phylum Pseudomonadota; class Alphaproteobacteria; order Rhodobacterales; family Rhodobacteraceae; genus Wagnerdoeblera. Next base: position 1,175 of record JAUXPG010000168.1, on the reverse strand, counting down.
CAAACGGGATCAGGATGGCGGGGCGGCCGATGACCGAGATATCGGCCACCGAACTTGCGCCCGAACGCGAGATCACAAGCTGGGCCTCGGACAAGCGGCGCGGAATGTCGGCAAAGAACGGCTCCACCTCGGCGCGGATACCGGCCTGCGCATAGGCATCGACCACGCGCGGCAGGTCTTCGGCCCGCGCCTGATGTGCGACGCGCAGGTTTGCCCGCACGGCGTCGGGCAAGGCGGCCATCGCGACCGGCACCACCTCCGACAGGATGCGTGCGCCTTGGCTGCCGCCGATCACCACAACGCTCATCGGGTAGTCGCCGGGCGGGATATAGGCGGCCCCTGCCCGGTCGCGCACCGACTGGCGCACCGGGTTGCCGGTGGGCACGCCCTGCACGCCCTCGGGCAAGGCGGTGGGCCATGTGCCGCAGGCCACCCGGTTCACGCGGGCGGCAAAGGCCGCATTGACCCGGCCCAGCACGCCGTTCTGTTCATGGATCATCCGCGGCAGGCGCAGCACCGTCGCCGCCGCCAGCGCGGGGATCGACGGGTAACCGCCAAACCCCACCACCACGGCTGGCCGGTCCCGCCGCATCGACCAGACCGCGCGCAGCACGCCCCCTGCAATGCGCAGCGGCACCAGCGCCTTGGCCGCCAAACCGCCCCGGGCGAAAGTTGCCGAGGCCACCTGTTCGACAGCGACCGCAGCCGGAAAGCCGCCCGCATAGCGCGCGCCCCGCGCATCGGTCGACAACTTGACGCGCCAGCCGCGTGCCAGCATCACCTCCGCCAGTGCCTGCGCAGGAAACATGTGGCCGCCGGTGCCCCCGGCGGCGATCAGCAGCAAGGGCGCCACCTTAGCGCCCCCGCCGCAGCAGGTGGTCCGACAATTCCCCTTGCGGGCGCACCCGTGTCAGCGCCAACAGCGCACCAACCGTCAGCCCCGCCGCCACCATCGATGACCCGCCATAGCTGACGAACGGCAGCGTCATGCCCTTGGTCGGCAACAGCCGCACCGCGACGCCCATGTTCACCATGGCCTGCACGGTAAAGATGCACGCCAGCCCGGCGCCCGCCAAGCGGGCAAACGGGTCACGTTCCCGCGTCAGTCGCATCAGCGAGCGGCCAAGGATGATGCCGTAAAGCACGATGATGATCAGGACCAGCACAAGGCCGTA
>JAUXPG010000083.1 GCA_030683915.1 Gemmobacter sp. | reverse complement strand
CCAGCCGGCCAACGGCGAACCGGCGCTGACCCGGCGCGGCGATCTGAGGGTCGATACGCAGGGTCGGCTGGTGAACGGCGCTGGCGAGGCGCTGCTGGATACCGCGCTGGCACCCATCGTCCTGCCGCCCTACCGCGATGTCGTTATTGACGAGATCGGCCAGATTTCGGTGATGCCGATGGATGGCGGGGCAGGCGACCGGGTGGTGGTGGCGACCCTTGCCTCTGCCGTCCCTGCCGCGACCGCCCCCTTGCGCAAGGGGCTGGACGGGCACGTCCGCCTTGCCGGTGGCGGGGTGCCCGCCCCTGACCAGCAGGCCCGCATCGTTCAGGGCGCGCTGGAGCGCAGCAACGTCAACCCGACCGGCGAACTGATCGCCTCGATCGAACAGCAGCGCGGGTTCGAGCTGAACATCCGCATGATTTCCGAAGCCAAGGCCATAGACGAGGCGGCAAGCCGCCTGCTGCGCCTGCCCGAAGGCTGATCTGGCACGTTTCGTGCAGATCTTGCTTCAACCGCGCCGACCGGGCCCTTGTCCTCAAGAAAGACCAGACCATGACCATCAGTGCGATGCACGTTGCCAAGACCGGCCTGAATGCCCAGCAAACCCGCCTTCAGGTGATTTCGAACAATCTGGCCAACGTCAATACCACCGGGTTCAAACGCGACCGGGCCAATTTCGAAACGCTGCTCTATCAGGTCAGCCGCCCCGCCGGTGCGCCGACATCCGAAGGCACGGCGCTGACCTCGTCGCTTGCGGTCGGCACCGGGGTGCGGGTGGTCAGCACCGAAAAGCTGAACAGCCAGGGCGCATTGGCAACGACCGAAAACGCGCTGGATGTGGCGGTGGATGGGCAGGGGTTTCTTCAGGTCCTGCTACCTGACGGGCGCATCGGATACACCCGCGACGGCGCCCTGTCGCGCAGTGCCGATGGCCTGCTGACAACCGCATCGGGTTATCCCTTGCAACCCGAGATCACCATTCCCGAAGGCGCCTCCAGCATCGTCTTTTCCGCCGATGGCAGCGTCACCGCGATCCCGGCAGGCGAGGCCGAGCCGCAAGAGCTTGGGCAATTGACCATCGCGACCTTCGGCAATCCGCGCGGGCTGGAGCCGATGGGCGAAAACTTCATGGGCGAAACCGCCGCCAGCGGCCCGGCTGTGGTACTGGCCCCGATGACGGCGGGGGCGGGCAAGATCGTGCAGGGCGCGCTCGAAAGCTCGAACGTCAACGTCGTGCAGGAACTGGTCGACATGATCGAAACGCAGCGCGCCTACGAGATCAGCTCCAAGGTCATCAGCGCCGCCGACGACATGTTGAAATTCGTCTCGAACAGCCTGTGACCGCCATGCCCGGACCCCTTCGCACCTGCGCGCGGCTTGCCGCGCTCGCCCTGCTGGCCGGTTGCGCCACGCAGATCGAAGACCGCATTTCGCAGGATTACGAGCCGGTGATGCCGGAAACCGCGTTTGTCGCACAGGCCATGCCGACCGGCGGCATCTACAGCCCCGGTGCGGCGGGCATCTTTGCCTCGGATCGCCGCGCCGCGCGGCCGGGCGACATTCTGACCGTTCAGTTCACCGAACGCTTCGCCGCCACCAAATCGCAAAGCGCCCAAGGCGCGCGGTCTTCGGCGTTCGAGGTTGATTTGCCCGACCTGCTGACCGGCGGGTTCGACGACAAGGGCCTGACCACCGGCACCAGTCAGGCGTTCAAGGGCAGCGGCGGTGCGGCGCAGTCGAATTCGCTGACCGGACGGTTGTCGGTGATCGTGGCGCGTCGGTTTCCGACCGGGGCGCTGGAAATCATCGGGCAAAAGAAGCTGACGCTGAACAACGGCAACGAATATGTCCGGCTGACCGGGATCGTGCGCCCCGAGGATATCAGCGCGGGCAATATCGTGCTGTCGGACCGGATCGCCAACGCGGATATCCGCTATGTCGGCGCAGGCGATGTGGCCGATACCGCGCGGCCCGGATGGCTGCGCCGGTTCCTTGCCGTGGCGTCCCCGCTATGATCCGCGCAAGCGTCGCCCTTGTCGCCCTCATGGTCGCCCTCGGCGGCCCCGCCTTGGCGGACCGGCTGAAGGACATTGCCACGGTCGAAGGCGTGCGGTCGAACCCTCTGGTCGGCTATGGCATCGTTGTCGGGTTGTCCGGGTCGGGCGATGGCAACGTGGGGGTGACGCTGCAATCGCTCCAGTCGCTGATCTCGCGGTTGGGGCTCGAGGTGGACACCGCCGGGCTTGACGCCAAGAACGCAGCCGCCGTGATGGTTACGGCCAACCTGCCGCCCTTTGCCCGCCCCGGCCAAAAGATCGATGTCACCGTGTCAACGGTGGGCAAGGCCAAGTCGCTTCAAGGCGGGTTGCTGCTCATGACCCCGCTGATGGGCGGTGATGGCGAGGTCTATGCGCTGGCGCAGGGCAGTCTGGTCGTCAGCGGCTTTGGCGCGGCTGGCAAGGATGGATCATCGCTGACCGTCAACATTCCGACAGTCGGTCGCGTTCCGGGCGGCGCCAGCGTCGAACGGGTGGTGGAAAACCCGTTCACATTGGCCGATGCCATCACGCTCAACCTTGACCGCAGCGACTTTTCCACCGCGGCCGCCGTGGCGAAAGCCGTCAATGCCACCTTCGGCCCCGGCGTGGCAACCGCGCTGGATGGCACTTCAATTCAGGTGCGCGCGCCGCAGGATGCGGGCCAGCGCGTCACCTTCATGGGCCTTCTGGAAAACATCGAGGTGTCGCCCGACGCGCCGCAGGCCAAGGTCGTGGTCAACGCCCGGACAGGCACCATTGTGATCGGTGGCAATGTCCGTGTGACACCCGCCGCCGTCACCCACGGCACGCTGAGTGTGCGCGTCACCGAAGATCAGCGCGTTTCCCAAGGCGCCACGGTGGTGGCCGGCAATGGCGCGACCGTGGTGACACCGGGCGCCCCGGTGGTCACCCCCGACAGCACGATCGAGGCTGACCAGAAGCCGGGCCGCGCCTTTGTCTTTGATCCGGGCGTGTCGCTGACATCGCTGGTGGATGCGATCAACGCGGTCGGCGCGACCCCGGCCGACCTGGTCGGGATTCTCGAGGCGCTGCGTGAAGCGGGCGCACTGCGCGCCGAACTTGTGGTGATCTGAGCACCGCCATGCAGATATCCCCCTCCGTCCCGCCCATTGCCTCCGCCCCGCCTGACGGGCGCCAGTCCGACATTCGCAAGGCTGCGGCGGGATTCGAAGAGATGTTCCTAGTGTTCATGCTGCGCGCCGGTCGCGCGGGCGGCGTGGGCGACAACATCACCGGCAGCGCGGCTGTCACCGCAACGCGCGACATGCTGGACGCGCAACTGGCCCGCAGTGCGGCCAGCATGCCCCGCCTCGGCATCGCCGAGGCCGTGGCCCGCCAGTTTTCCAGCCCTGCACAAGGAGGCCGCTAACCATGTCTTCGGTCTTCGACATTGCCCGCAGCGGGATACGCGCCTTTCAGACCGCACTGGAGGTCACGGCGACCAACATTGCGAACGTCCATACCGCCGGATACGCCCGACAGGATGTCCGCTTGACGGAAATCCTGAGCGGGGCGGCCACGCCCTTGTCGGGCAAGGGGATGGGGGCTGGCGTCGCTGTGGCCGATGTGACGCGGGCGTTCTCGAGCCTGCTGGCCGACCGCACGCGGCTGGCTGCCAGCACCGAAGCCGCCGCCACCCAGCGCGCCACCAGTGCCGCCGCCATCGAATTGTTTTTCACCGCGGGCCAAGGCGGCATCGATGCCGGCTTGGCCGCGTTCTACCGCGCGATGACGGAACTGTCGGCGGCGCCCGCCAGCAGTCCGCTGCGGCAGGTTGTGGTGCAAAGTGCCGGGGCGCTGGCGGGGCAGATCGCCGATACCGCGTCGGGTCTGACCACGCTGCGCCAATCGGTCGGCACCGCGGCGGGCCTTGCCGTTTCGGCGGCAGGGGCGGCGCTGGCCGGGCTGGCATCTGTCAACGCCGATCTGGCGCGCACACCGCCGGGCAGTACCGCCGCGAACGCGCTGGCATCGACGCGGGACCGGCTGTTGGCGGATCTGGGCGGCCAGATCGGGATAACGGTCAGCTTGGACCCGCATGGCCGGGCCGAGGTGTCCTTGGCGGGTTCGGGCGCGAAACTGTTGTCGGGCGATAGCGTGGCGCAGATGCAGGCGCGGCTTTCAGACCGGCTGGAGCTTGACCTGACCACGCCCGGCGGGCCGACGCGGCGGGTGGCGGTGCTGGCCGGGGGGGCGTTGGGCGGGTTGGCTGATGCCTTGGGCATGCTGGATGCGGCGCGCGCGGAACTGGACGGCTTTGCCGTCCGCGTGGCCGGCGTCGCGAACAGTATGCAGACGGCGGGGGCCGACCTGGCGGGGGCGGTCGGGATGCCGATGTTCAGCTTGCGCGGGTGGCACGCCGCCCCGGCGGCGGGCAACGCCGGGACGGCGCAGGTCGCGCTCGATTGGCCCCCCGGCGGCGGGCCGCAGGGGCCGCTGCAGCTGACGGCGGTGGATGGCGGCGACTGGGTGGTGTCCGGGGCTGACGGGGCAGAACTGGGGCGCGGCAGGACGGCGATTGCGGTGGGCGGGTTGGCCATCACCCTGACAGGCGCCGGGCGGCCCGGCGACAGCTTCCAACTGAACCAGACGGATGGGTCCGCCGCCAACATGCGGTTGCTGTTGACCGAGGGCGGCCAGATCGCCGCCGCGCGCCGCTTGGTGTCGGTGCCGGCAGCCGGAAACACCGGAAACGCCAGCGTCACGCTGACCCCGTCGCCCCCCGCTGCGTCCGGGCTGGTCGCATTGGCCGACCTTCTGTCGGGCGGGTCCGGCGCGGCTGCGGCGGTGTCGTTGAAATCGGCCGGGATGGTCGCGACGGTCCCGGCGCAAGGCGGCACGCTGGCGTTGACCAGCGTTGGGCAACCTGCGCGGGCCAGCTTTGCCTCCGACGCTGCCGCCTTGGCCGGTGCAACGGCGCTGGAGCTTGTCACCCCCCGCGGCACCACGCGGTTCGACCTGACGCGGCTTGCCGATGGCACGCCGCGCCCGCCCGGATGGGGCGCTGACGAGATTGCAGCCGCGCTGAACGACGGGCGGTTGCGGGCCGATGGCATGACGCTGGCCGCGTTGGGGGGGCAGGCGGCGGGCCGCACGGGGCAATTGCAAATTGCCGTCGCGGGTGAACTTGGGGCCGCCCGGCTGGTGGCGCCGGGCGTCGTGCAACTGGCCAGGTTGGAGCCGGGCACCCCTGCCGGGGGCGCGGCGCAGGTCTTTACCCGCAATGGTGTGCATCTGGCCGGAAGCCCGCTCAGCCCAGCCGAAGCCGCCGCGCTGCTCACCCCCGCCAACGGGTTCCTGCCCGGCGCGGCCTATGATGCGGGGCCGCTGAACACCGGCTATCGCGGGATGACCGTGACGCCCCGCTGGAGCCCCGGCGCGCAGACTGCCACCTTCGGGCTTGGCGGGGTGCAAAGCCCGGTGGCTGGCCCGGTTGCCGCACGTCCGGTAACCCTTGGCATCGCCGGGGTCGGCACCGCCGCCGTCACCGTGCCCGCGGGTGCCAGCGCGGCGCAAGCGGCCGGCCTGCTCGACACGGTGCTGCCGGGTGTGACCGCCAAGGCATCCACC
>JAUXPG010000428.1 GCA_030683915.1 Gemmobacter sp. | reverse complement strand
AGTAGGGTCAGGATGCTGAGGTCAGGCCGCCCCAGGAGCGTGACGGCGACCGGCGACAAGGCGGCGGCAACCAGCGCAGACAGCGACGAGACGCGGCTGATGGCGGCGGTGAGGAGCCACATCAGGCAGGCGGCCACCCCGGCGGGCCAGAACAGCGCCAGCAGCGTGCCAAGGAAGGTTGACACCCCCTTGCCGCCCTTGAAGCCCAGCCAGACCGGGAACAGGTGGCCCAGAAATGCCGCCGCGCCCGCAATCTGCGCCGCGTCCTCGGCCACCAGTCCGCGCGCCAGAAGCACGGCGATGCCGCCCTTGCCGGCGTCCAGCACCAGTGTCAGGAAGGCCGCCGGCTTGTTGCCGGTGCGCAGCACGTTGGTGGCACCGATGTTGCCCGAGCCGATCTTGCGCAAGTCACCAAGGCCGAAGGCCCGCGCCATGACGATGCCAAAGGGGATGGAGCCGAGCAGATAGCCCAGCACTGCCATGAGGGCCAACACGGACGCGGCAGAGGTGATCTCAGGCATCGGGGCGCTCCTGTGGAAAGACGCGGACGCCGCCGACCCAGGTTCCCAGCACCCGGCCTTGCATGCGCGCGCCATCGAACGGGGTGTTCTTGGATTTGGACTGGAGTTTGAAGCGGTCCAGCACGAAGGGGGAATCGGGGTCGAACAGCACCAGATCGGCGGGGGCATCGGGCGTCAGCCGCCCGCACGGCAGGCCAAGCCGCCGCGCGGGGTTGAGCGCCATGACGCGAAACAGGCCGGGCAGGTCCATTGCGCCCGCATGATAAAGCCGCAGCGCCGCAGGCAGAAAGGTTTCCAGTGCGACAGCACCGGGCGCGGCGTCTTCGAAGGGCAGGCGCTTGGATTCCTCGTCGGCCGGGGTGTGCATGGAACACAGCACGTCGATCAGCCCCGAGGCCAGCGCCTGCACCACGGCGGTGCGGTCATCTTCGCAGCGGAGCGGCGGCGTAAGTTTGAAGAAGGTGCGGTAATCGCCGACGTCGAATTCGTTCAGCGTGACGTGGTGGATGGACACGCCTGCAGTCACGTCAAAGCCGTTCGCCTTGGCCCGTTCCAGCGCCGGAAGGCTGCGGGCCGAGGTGATCTGGTCGGCGTGGTAGCGCACGCCGGTCATTTCCACGAGGGCGATATCGCGGTCCAGCCCCATGCGTTCGGCCAGCGGCGACACGCCGGGCAGGCCGCGCAGGCTGGCGAACTTGCCCGAGGTGGCGGCGGCGCCGGCCGACAGGCCGGGGTCCTGCGGGTGGCCGACCACCAGCGCACCAAGCGAGCGGGCGTAGGTAAAGGCGCGCGAAAGCACCTTGGTGTCGGTCGTCACATGGTCGGTGTCGGTGAAGGCGATGGCGCCGGCATCCAGCAGAAAGCCGATCTCGGTCATTTCGCGGCCCTGGCGGCCCTTGGTCAGCGCGGCCATGTGGCGGATGCGGACGGGCGCGGCCTCGGCGGCGCGGCGGGTGACGAATTCCAGGAGTTCGGGGGTGTCGATGGCGGGTGCGGTATCGGGGCGCGCGATGATCGTGGTCACGCCGCCCGCCGCAGCCGCAAGCCCGGCGGAGCGGAACGATTCGCGGTGGCGTTCACCGGGCTCACCGATCTTGACGCCCCAATCGACGATGCCGGGCGCAAGGCACCGCCCGCCACAATCGATGATCCGCGCATCCGCCGGGGGTGCCGCATCGCGGGCGATGATCGTGCCGCCGGAAACCGTCAGGCTGCCGGGCGCATCGGTTCCGGTTTCGGGGCAGATCAGGCGGGCGTTGGCGAAATGGGTGGTCATGGGTCGGAATCCTCGGGGCAACTCAGCCAGCCATCAGCACGAAGGCCACGGTGAACAAGGCGATGAAAACCAGCACGGCCATCGCCACCATGCCGCCGGCGCGCATTTCCTTTTTCGTCGGCTTGCGGTCGGGATCGGGGGTCATGCGGTCTGGCCCCTTGCGCGGTCGATGGCGGCGGCGGTGGCGGCGGGCTGGTATTTGATCAGGTGTTTGTCGCCCTGCCGCGTGACGACCTGCACATCGCCCAGAAACGGGCGCACCTGCACGATGTCGGCCAGCCGGAACGCCCGGCCCCCGGGGATGATGAGCCGCCGGTCGGTCAGCTGCCAACGCAGGCCAAGCGCCTCGGACGCCATGTACCAGCCGCGCACCAGCAGGGCGAGCACCGCGCCCACCGGCCCGACCCAAGGCGAGGGGTTGTCCATCGCGACCAGGACCGCCCCGGCCAGAATGCCGCCAAGTGCTGCCATCACCAGATGCCCGCGCCAATAGGCGGCGCGGTCGGCGCGGAATTCGGCCAGCAGCACTTCGCCCGGTTCCGGGTCCAGCGTGCCGCCCAGCAGGGTGTCGCGGGCGATCTGTTCAGGCATAGGTGTCCCCCACGATCTGGCGCCCCCGTTCGGCGCGCAGGTTGCGCGCCAAGAGGTCCATACAGGCCATGCGGACGGCAACGCCCATTTCCACCTGTTCCTGAATCACCGATCGATTGATGTCATCGGCCAGTTCGCCGTCAATTTCCACGCCCCGGTTCATCGGGCCGGGGTGCATGACGATGGCATCCGGTTTGGCATGCGACAGCTTTTCCGCGTCAAGCCCGTAGCGGTGGTAATATTCCCGTTCCGACGGGATGAAGCCGCCGTCCATCCGTTCCTTTTGCAGCCGAAGCATCATCACGACATCGGCGCCTTGAAGGCCGGTCCGCATGTCGTCGTAAAGTTCGCAGCCGAAATCCTGCACGCCAGCGGGCATCAGGGTGGGTGGCGCGATCAGGCGGATGCGGTTTTCCATCTTGCCCAGCAAGATCAGGTTGCTGCGCGCCACGCGGGAATGGGCGATGTCGCCGCAGATGGCGACGGTCAGGCGCTGAATGCGGCCCTTGGCGCGGCGGATCGTCAGTGCATCCAGCAGCGCCTGTGTGGGGTGTTCGTGCCGCCCGTCGCCTGCGTTCAGGACGGCGCAGTTCACCTTGCTGGCCAGAAGGTTGACCGCACCCGAGGCCCCATGCCGCACCACCAGAAGATCGGGATGCATGGCGTTCAGCGTCAGGGCGGTGTCGATCAGGGTTTCGCCCTTTTTCACCGACGATTGGGCCACCGCCATGTTCATCACATCGGCGCCAAGCCGTTTGCCCGCCAGTTCGAAGCTGGCCTGCGTGCGGGTCGAGTTTTCGAAGAACATGTTGATCTGGGTCAGCCCGGCCAGTGCATCGGACTGTTTCACCATGCGGCGGTTCAGATCCACATAGCGGTCGGCCAGATCGAGGATGGTGATAATTTCGGCGGGCGCCAGATGCTCGATGCCCAGAAGGTGGCGTTGGCGGAACGGCATCGGCGGACCTCCTGACAGGGGATTGCGGTGCTTATAGGGGCGAGGGGGGCGCCGGGCAACCGGCCAAAGCGCCCCATTCCCCCGGACGCGGCTTTGGCTTAGGTTCGGGGCATGACACTGGCCATGGACCCCCGTCTGATCGCCGCGCTGCTGGACTGGCAGGCGGAACTTGGCGCCGATGAATTCATCGGCGATGTCGGTGTGGACCGCTTTGCAGACCCGGTTGCGGCGGCGCCCGCCCCGACGGCGACTGCGGCGGTGGCGCGGGCTGTGCCCACCCCGGTGGCGGCCCCCCCGCAGGTGGCCGCGCCCGATCCGGTGGCCGAGGCGCGCGCGCTGGCCGCCGGGGCGCAGACGCTGGCGCGGTTGGCCGAGGTGCAGGCCGCCTATCCGCATTGCGAACTGCGCAAGGGCGCGCGCAACTTTGTCTTTTGCGATGGCAACCCTGCGGCGCGGGTGATGGTGCTGGGCGAAGCGCCGGGCGATAACGAGGACCGGCAGGGCAAGCCATTTGTCGGTCAGGCGGGGCAGTTGCTGGACCGGATGCTGGCCGCAATCGGGCTGGACCGTGCTTCGCCCGACCCGGCGCAGGCGGTCTATATCACCAACGTCCTGCCGTGGCGCCCGCCGGGCAACCGTGATCCCGAGCCTGCGGAAATTGCCATGATGCTGCCCTTCGTGCGGCGCCATATCGAACTGGCGGGGCCGGAGGTGCTGGTGCTGATGGGCAACCATGCCTGTCAGGCCATGCTGGGCCAACGCGGCATCACGAAATTGCGCGGGCAATGGACCGAGGCGCTGGGCCTGCCGGTCTTGCCGATGCTGCATCCGGCCTATCTGTTGCGCAACCCATACGCCAAGCGCGAAGCCTGGGCCGACCTGTTGGCCCTGCAAGCCAGATTGGAACAGCCATGAGCCGGATCGACGAAAGCCGCGCGTTCATTCCCGTCCGCATTGCCGTGCTGACGGTATCGGACACCCGCAGCGCCGCCGAGGACCGTTCGGGCGACACACTCGTCGAACGGCTGACCGGCGCGGGGCATGTGCTGGCTGCGCGCGGAATCGTGCGTGATGATCGGGACGTGATCGCGGCGCAGTTGCGCGCATGGGTTGCGGACCCGGATATTGACGTGATCCTGTCCACCGGGGGCACCGGCCTGACAGGCCGGGACGTGACGGTGGAGGCACACCGCGATGTCTATGAGAAAGAGATCGAGGCGTTTGCCACGGTCTTTACAGTGGTCAGCCTCCAAAAGATCGGCACCAGCGCGGTGCAAAGCCGCGCGACGGGGGGCGTGGCGGGGGGAACCTATCTGTTCGCGTTGCCCGGCAGCCCCGGTGCGTGCCGCGACGCGTGGGACGAGATCCTGCGCTGGCAACTGGATTATCGCCACCGGCCCTGCAACTTTGTGGAAATCTTCCCGCGACTGGAAGAACACCGCCGTCGCAAATAGCGACGGAAACCGGGGCGGGCGGCGTTGAACGGCATGGCCTTCGGGCAGGGCGTTCGCGCGCCCGGTCAGCATGAGGAATGGGGCGACGATGCGGTTTCTGGTGCGATCCCTTGTGGCGGTCGGCCTGTTGGCAGTGACCTTGGCCATCCTGTCGTTGGCCGGGTATTCCGTTGTGACGGCCTTGCAGACGCGCAATGCGGAAAAGGTGGCGCCCCGCCCGGTGCGTGAACGGGTGTTTGCGGCGACGGTGCTGCCCGTCCAGTTGGGCACCGTGGCGCCGGACCTTCTGGTGTATGGCGAGGTGCGGTCGCGCCGCACGCTGGATGTGCGCGCCCCGCGCGCCGGGCGGATCGTGTGGTTGGCCGACGGGTTCGAGGATGGCGCCGAGGTGGCGGAGGGCCAGCCGCTGCTGCGGCTTGATCCCTCTGACGCGATGGCGGCGCGGGATCTGGCGCTGTCGGATCGGGCGCGGGCCGAGGCGGATGCGCGCGATGCGGTGCGCGGGCTTGATCTGGCGCGCGACGAGTTGGCGTTGGCCCAGACGCAGGCCGACTTGCGGCGCGCCGCGACCGAGCGGCAGCGCACGCTGCGCGAGCGGGGCGTGGGGTCGGACGCCGCGCTGGAAACCGCCGAACTGGCCGTGCAGCAGGCCGAGCAGGCTGTGTTGTCGCGCCGGCAGGCGGTGATCAGTGCCGAATCGCGGGTGGACCTTGCGGCGGTGGCACTGGAGCGGCTGGCGATTACCATTGCCGAGGCCGAGCGCGCGCTGGCCGAGACCGAGGTGCGCGCGGGTTTTGCCGGG
>JAUXPG010000427.1 GCA_030683915.1 Gemmobacter sp. | reverse complement strand
AACGTATCTGAAAACCGCATGGGCCCGGTCAGATACACAGAGTTTCGGATACTCCCCCCTGCCCCGGTCGGAAGCGCGACTAAGCAGGGCTTCTACTGCCATCAGGTCTTCGACTGCCGTTATGCCAATAGCTTGCTCAATCACTCGTCCACCCTGCCAGCTTTATTGGGGCTCTTTTGTTGGCCCATTTCAATGTCCTTCAAGCGATCGTACTCTTCGACCGCCATTACCACAACGACTGGTCGACCATGTTTTGCAACCGCGACCGGCCCAGATCGGGCCAGATCGATCAGACGTCCGAAGCCGTACTTGGCATCTTTTGCACTTAGGGTCTGCACGTTGTACTCCGCCCTTTGCCATGTGCACTTTTGGCCATTTTGGCCTTACTTGGCAACACCTCCCGTTGACGAAGGCATGGAGGCGATACCGCAAGAAAAAAAATCGTCGAGATCCGGCGGCACGTTTCGGCCCAATCACTTGATCGACCAAGGCGCCATCAGTAGCCTTGATCCCATCTCACCCAGAAGGGAGACTGTGGCGCGCACATGGCGATCAAGCTGATCATCGCCGTCACCGATGGCGACTGGTTCGACATGCTGCGCCAGAAACGTGATCTGGCGGAGGCGAACTTCTGGGCCCCGTCAGCGAACAGCTTCAAGGCCCTGCGCCCGGGCGAACTGTTCCTGTTCAAGCTGCACGCACCGCGCAATGTCATTGTCGGCGGGGGTGTATTCGCCCATGCCAACACACTGCCCTGCTCGCTGGCATGGGCGGCTTTCGGTGAAGCCAACGGGGCCCGGTCCGCCCAGGAAATGCGTGCGCGCATCGCGAAGTATCGCCGCGCCGACCCGAGCGACCGCAGTGATTTCTCGATCGGCTGTCGCATCCTGACCCAGCCCTTCTTCTTTGAGGAAGCCGACTGGATACCGGTTCCCGAGAGCTGGTCGCCGAACATCGTGTCGTTCAAGACCTACAGCACGGCCGACCCGGAGGGGCTGAAGCTCTGGGAGGCGGTCCATGAGCGCATGAACCGCTCGCTTGCGCCGAGGATGTCGGAGCCAGCAGCGCGCTGGGGGGAGCCGCAACTGGTCCGCCCTCGCCTCGGCCAAGGCGCTTTCCGCGTGCTGGTCACGGACATTTATCGGCGGCGCTGCGCGATCACGAACGAGCGGACACTCCCCGCGCTGGAAGCAGCCCATATCCGCCCCTATGCCGATGGCGGTTCGCACGAAGCTAGCAACGGGCTTCTCCTTCGCCGCGATGTGCACAGCCTTTTTGACGCCGGCTATGTCACGGTGACGCCGGAACTGCGGTTCGAGGTCAGCCGACGCATCCGTGAGGAATTCGACAACGGCAAGCACTACTACGCCCTGCACGGGCAGGAGATCGCCAAGCCAGACGATCCAAGGCTGCTTCCCGATCGCGCGGCCCTTGCGTGGCACAACGCGCAGCGCTTCAACGGGTAAGCCTTGGGGACCTCGCGCGATCGCCGCCCCTTGAGCGTACAAAATGCCGTCGGGCCCGTGGCCACAATCACATGCCCGAGCCCTCCGGTCGGCCTACATCCGGTTCTGACCGGATGCTCTCGCCGTCGCGCAGGATATCAGCGCCCTCTTCCGCGATCTGGCGGGGCAATCCTGGCCGGCGCAGCCAGCGCCGGACCCGCACGAGGATCGCCTCCAGTTTGGCCCGAAGACCTGTCACAGCGGCCCACTCCTGCTGAAGCGCTCGTTTTCCCGCTGCCATCATCCGGTCATTCGCCAATACGGCAGCCTCGGCCATCCGATATGCCTCGGCAGCCTTGTTCGCGAGCTCGGCGGCAGCGAGCCGGCTGCGGCGCATGGCGTCGGACAGGTCCGCAGCAACCGCCAAGACGGGTGCAATCTCCGGATAGGCTGGGTGCAGCGCGTCCGGTTGCGCAGCAACGATGATCCCGTCGTCCCTGCGGATCACGGTCTCGGCGGCCACTTCCTTCACGAGCGCCGACAGCGCTGTTGTGACAGCCTTGGCCCGGTCAGCGACCCTCTCGGCCTCAGCCTTCGACTGGTCCGCAAGACGGATCGCCGCGGCCGCCTTCTCTTCTTCCTCCCGACGGGCGGTCACAGCGGCGAGGCGCGCCTGTTCGGCATCACCCGCCTGCTTGCGCAGGGCCTCGCACTTCCGATCCAGGCTTGCGACCTCGCTCTCAGCCAGGATGATGTCCAATTCCAGATCCGCGTGCCGTCCCTTCAAGGTCTCGACCTGTTCGCGGGCCGCGGCTTCGGACATTTTCAACGCGTCCAGCGAGGCCCTGGTCGCCTCCACCTGTACGCTGGCCGCTGCAAGCTCATCTCGACGCTCACGGGCGACCCGGGCTGATTCGGTCGCCTGCCGGTCCACCTCTTCCTTGGCGGCCTCCGCGGCAATTTTCTCGGCAGCCAGCGCCGCCACCCGGTCCGAGAGGGCCTTCTTTTCGTCCTGGAGGCGCTTCACATCCTGCCGGGTCCGGTCCGCCGTCAAGGTAAGGTCAGCGATGACAGCCTCGATTTCGGTAACCCGCTCGCGTGCGGCGCCCTCTTGGCCCGCAAGCGACGCCAGCGTGGCCCGGCTCGTCTCCACCTGCGCCGCGATTACCTCGGCCTCCTGCTGCTTCACGACAGCGGTCGTGGTCGCTTCCCGGACCTTGTCCTCTTCCGCAATCCGGGCCGTCTCGGCTGTTTCCCGGGCCGCCTGCGCCGCCGTGCGGGCCTTCTCAAGCTCTGCGATCCGGTCCTTGAGGCGGCGCTCATAGATTGCAAGCCGCTTCACCTCCTTGTCGCTGCGATCCTTCTTCTGGGTCAGAGCGTCGAC
>JAUXPG010000323.1 GCA_030683915.1 Gemmobacter sp. | reverse complement strand
GGTGCGGGTGCTGCCGGGCATTTCGCGGACATCGGCGGCAACACCGGCGGCGGCGAGGGCGGATTTCACGCGGTCAAGGCTGCTCATCAACGGCTCCGTTTGAGGGTGCGCCAAGGGGTAGCGGGCGGCGGCGGGTGTTGCAAGGTGGCGGCGGCGGGGCGTTGACGGCGGGGCCGGGGCGTTGACGGCGGGGCCGGGGCGTGCAGGATGCGGGCACCATGACATTCAGCGCCCGCTTGACCCGCCAGCCCATCGCCTTTGACACCGATGCCGGTGCCGATGCCGCACGCGCCTTTGCCGACCTTGGCCCCGACCTTGCCGGGCTGATCGGTGGGGCGGCGGGGTGCAGCCCCTATCTCAAGGGTCTGATGGGGCGCGAGGGGGAGTGGCTGCGCGCCGCCCTTGCCGGGGACCCGGACACGGTGATGGCGGGCGAGCTCGGCCCGCTGGACGAGGTGGGGCTGCCCGCGCTGCCCGATGCCTTGCGGCGCGCGAAACGGCGCACCGCCCTGTTTGCCGGGCTGGCCGATCTGGGCGGGGTCTGGGGGTTGGAGCAGGTGACCGGCGCGCTGACTGCGCTGTCGGACCGGGCGGTGGACCTGAGCCTGCGTCTGCTAGTGGCCGAGGAAATCCGGCGCGGCAAGATCCCCGGCGCGCGCCCCGAAGACGCGGCGACCGCAGCCGGGATGGTGGTGCTGGCGATGGGCAAGACCGGCGCGCATGAGCTGAACTATTCCTCGGACATCGACCTGATCTGCCTGTTCGACGAAACCCGCTATCCCGGTGACGCGCAGGAGGCGCGGGCGGCCTTCATCCGGGTCACGCGCAAGATGACGGCGATCTTGTCGGACATCACGGGCGAAGGCTATGTGTTCCGCACCGATCTGCGGTTGCGCCCGGATGCCAGCGTGACGCCGGTGTGCATTTCGATGGCGGCGGCCGAGCAGTATTACGAATCGGTGGGCCGGACGTGGGAACGCGCGGCCTATATCAAGGCGCGGCCCTGCGCGGGGGACATCGCGGCCGGCGAGCGGTTCTTGCGCACGCTGACGCCGTTTGTCTGGCGCCGCCATCTGGATTACGCGGCGATTCAGGACGCGCATGACATGCGGCTGCGCATCCGCGACCACAAGGGCCTGTCGGGGCCGGTCGTGGTCGAGGACCATGACATGAAGCTGGGCATCGGCGGCATCCGGGAAATCGAGTTCTTCACCCAGACCCGGCAACTGATCGCAGGCGGGCGCGACCCCGAATTGCGCGACCGCACCACGGTGGGCGGGCTGGCGGCGCTTGCCGCGAAAGGCTGGGTGCCGCCCGGCGTGGCGGCGGAACTGACCGAGCTTTACCGCGCGCACCGGGAGGTGGAGCACCGTCTGCAGATGGTGCAGGATGCCCAGACCCACCGCATGCCCGCCAGCCGTGACGGCATCGACCGGATCGCGCGGTTCTGCGGCGAGGGCGACACCGACCGTTTCCGCCGCGACCTGTTGGACCGGCTGGCGCGGGTGGCGGACCTGACCGAAAGCTTCTTTGCCCCCGGCAAGGCCGAGGACGGGCCGGACCTGACACCGCGCATGGCCGAAACGGTGGAGGGGTGGCACGCCTATCCGGCGCTGCGCTCGGCGCGCGCGGTGGAAATCTGGAAACGGCTGCGCCCGCAGATCCTGGCGCGGATGATGCGCGCCGCGAACCCGGAGGAGGCGCTGGCGGCGTTTGACAGGTTCCTGTCGGGCCTACCCGCCGGGGTGCAGGTGTTTTCGCTGTTTGATTCCAACCCGACGCTGGTGGAACTGATCGTCGACATCGCGGCCACCGCCCCGGAACTGGCGCG
Organism: Gemmobacter sp.; assembly: GCA_030683915.1. Taxonomy (GTDB): domain Bacteria; phylum Pseudomonadota; class Alphaproteobacteria; order Rhodobacterales; family Rhodobacteraceae; genus Wagnerdoeblera. The sequence continues at coordinate 2,381 of JAUXPG010000323.1, read as the reverse complement.
GCATCTCAGCCGCAATTCGGCCGTGCTGGATGCGGTGATCGGCGGCAGTTTCTTTGCGCCCTGGCCGGGGGTGGCGGGGCTGGTGCATGGGCTGACCGCGCAGATGGACAGCGTGGCGGATTACGAAAAACGGTTGGACCTTGCGCGGGTCTGGACGAAGGAATGGCATTTCCGCATCGGGGTGCATCATCTGCGCGGGCTGGTCGATGCCTTTGAGGCGGGCAAGCAATACGCCGATCTGGCCGAGGCGGTGCTTGCCGCCGTCTGGCCGGTGGTGGTGGCCGATTTCAGCCGCAAGCATGGGGCGCCGCCCGGCAAGGGTGCGGTGTTGCTGGGCATGGGCAGTCTGGGCGCGGGGCGGCTGAACGCCGGGTCCGACCTTGACCTGATCGTGATCTACGATGCCGACGGGGTCGAGGCATCCGAGGGGCCGCGCCCGTTGGCGGCCCGGCCCTATTATGCGCGGCTGACGCAGGCGTTGGTCACCGCGGTGACAGCCCCGATGGCGAACGGGCGGCTTTATGAAGTGGACATGCGGCTGCGCCCTTCGGGGCGGCAGGGGCCGGTGGCGACATCGCTGGCGGGGTTCCGCGATTATCAGGAAACCGAGGCCTGGACCTGGGAGCATCTGGCGCTGACGCGCGCGCGCCCCATTGCCGGCAACCGCGATCTGGGCGCGGCGGTAGAAGACATCCGCCGCGCGGTGCTGGCGGCCAAGGGGCAGGGTGCCCGCGTGCGCCCCGACGTGGCCGAGATGCGCGCGCGCCTGCTGGCCCACAAGCCCGGCGGCGGATGGGAGGCCAAGGCCGGACCCGGCCGGTTGATGGACATCGAGCTGTTGGCGCAGACCTGCGCGCTGGTCGCGGGCGACCCGGCGCGGCGCACCGAGGCGCAGTTGCGCGCCGGGGTGCGGGCCGGGCTGATCGGCAAGCCCGAGGCGGCGACGCTGGAGGCCGCATTGCGGCTGCTGTGGCAGGTGCAGGCGGCGGGGCGGCTTCTGTCGGTCGCGGTGCCCGATCCGTCGCGGATGGGACTGGGCGCACAGGCCTTCGTGCTAAGGGAATGTGGGGCCGAAAGCGCCGAGGCGCTGGGCGCGCGGCTGGAGGCCCTTGCCGAAGCGGCAGAACGGATCATCTCTGCCACCCTGGCCGGATAACGACATGGGACGCCGCCTGATGGACCTGACCGATGCCGACCCCAAGGGGTTGATCCGCGAATCCTACAACATCGAGGCGATTTCGGACGGGGAATGCCGGTCGATCCTGATCGACTGGGCGCTGTCCCTGCGCGCAGGGGTGGACCAGACCGAGGCGTTGCGCGTGCTGCTGGTGCGCTATGGCCCCGGCGCCGAGGCGCATCCGATGACCGTGCTCCTGACCGCCGCGCTGACACCGGGGGCGGCCCCGCAGCGGCGGGGCGGGCGGGCGGCGCGGCTGGGGCTTGCGCCGTAGTCCATTGGTCGCATGGTGTGCGGCGGCGCCTTGACCGCCTGCCCGGCCGCGCCGCAGTCTGCCCCGACAGCCGGAGGACTGCCGTGATCACCCCACCCCCTACGATCGACGCCGTGCAGGATATGCTGGCGGCACAGGAGTATATCTGCGGGCGCCCGCTGGCCACCGTCGCCTTTCTGGCGCTGCGGCTGGGTCGGCCGCTGTTCTTGGAAGGCGAGGCGGGCACCGGCAAGACCGAGATCGCCAAGGCCATCGCCGCCGCGCTGGGCCGCCGGTTGATCCGGCTGCAATGCTATGAAGGGCTGGACGCGGCATCGGCGGTCTATGAATGGAACTTTGCCGCCCAGATGGTCGGCATCCGCGCCGCCGAGGCCGCAGGCGACACCGACCAGTTGCGCACCAACCTGTTCGGGCCGCAGTATCTGATCGAACGCCCGTTGTTGCAGGCGATGCGCCCGCAACCCGGGGGTGCCCCGGTGTTGCTGATCGACGAGATCGACCGCACGGACGAACCGTTCGAAGCCTTCCTGCTGGAGGCGCTGTCGGATTTTCAGGTCACCATCCCTGAACTGGGCACGGTCAAGGCGCCCGAGCCGCCCATCGTCATCCTGACCTCGAACCGCACGCGCGAGGTGCATGACGCCTTGAAGCGCCGGTGCCTGTATCACTGGGTCGATTACCCGGCGTTTGACCGCGAGATCGCCATTCTGCGCGCCCGCGCCCCCGAAGCGTCCGAGACGTTGACGCGCGAGGTGGTGGCCTTTGTCCAGCGCCTGCGCACCGAGGACCTGTTCAAGAAACCCGGTGTCGCGGAAACCATCGACTGGGCGAAGTGCCTGCTGGCACTTGATGTGCTGACGCTGTCGCCCGAGGTGATCGCCGACACGCTGGGTGCCATTCTGAAGTATCAGGATGATATCGCCCGGCTGC
>JAUXPG010000276.1 GCA_030683915.1 Gemmobacter sp. | reverse complement strand
CTTGCCAGGCAAGTGCGGCGCAAGGCGAAGCCAGACGTCATCTGTCAACACAAACCGCTCTTCGTTCATTCAAACCTCCATTTTGGAAGCTTGAATCAGAATTCAGACCGGTTGGGAATCCTGAATGTCCACAGGCCCTAGCATCCGTCCTGCCTGCCGGTCGTGCAGGCGACACAGGGAGGACACCATGACAAACCGGATGCGTTTCGGCATATTTCTGGCCCCATTCCACAAGCCGGGGATCAACCCGACATTGGCGCTTGAACAGGATCTTGAGCTGACCCAATGGCTTGACCGCTGCGACTATGACGAGGTCTGGTTCGGCGAACACCATTCCGCCGGGTCCGAAATTTCCGCTGATCCGATGCTGATGATCGCCACCGCAGCGCCCCGCACCCGGCGCATCCGGCTGGGCACCGGGGTGGTCTCGGTCAGCTATCACAACCCCCTGTGGGTGGCCGAGCGGATCGTGCAACTGGATCACCTGACGCGCGGGCGGGTCATGCTGGGCGTCGGGCCCGGTTCCTTGCCCACCGATGCGGCGATGGTGGGCCTAAGCCAGAAGGACACGCGCGGGTTGCTGGCCGACGGGCTCGACGTGATGACCCGCCTGATCCGGACCGAAGACCCGGTCACCTTTGAAAACGACCGCTGGGTGCTCAAGGATGCGCGCCTGCATCTGCGGCCTTATTCGAATTTCGACATCGCCACGGCGGCGGTCGCTTCGCCCACCGGCCCGAAGCTGGCCGGGCGCCACGGCACCGGGCTGATCTCCATCGGGGCGACCACGGCAGCGGGGTTTGACGCGCTGGCCCTGCATTGGGATGTGCTGGAAGAAGAGGCGCGGCACTATGGCCACACAGCCGACCGCAGCAAATGGCGTCTGGTCGGGCTGTGTCACATCGCGGAAACCGCCGAGCAGGCGCGACGCGACGTCGAATACGGAATCGAGCACTGGTTCCACTATTTCCAGGAAATCGCCGCCTTCCCGCAGATGTCGATGCCGGGACAGAACGCCAGGGAGATGATCGATTTCATCAACGATTCCGGCTTTGGCGCCATCGGCACGCCGGAAATGTGCCGCGCCCAGATCGACCGTCTGTGGACACAGTCGAACGGCGGGTTTGGCGCCTATCTGATGCTGGCGCACAACTGGGCCAACTTCGACGCCACCAAGAAAAGCTACGACCTGATCGCGCGCGAGGTGTTCCCGCATTTCCAGGGCCAGCACCATTCCACCATGCAGGCCGCCATGCGCGCGCAAAAGATGCGCCCCGATCTGGCGGCGGTGCATGCCAAGGCGGTGGAAACCGCACAGGAACGCTATGCGGCGGAAAAGGCCGCGCGGACGGCGTGATGCAACCGGCGGGGTGCGGGCAAACCCGCACCCCGCCGCTGCTTTTGCGCCCCCAAGAACGCCGCTGGATGTCAGCCCAGCACGTCCCACACCAGCTTGCCCCCCGTCAGCGTCAGCAGCACATAGGTCAGGCCAAAGAACACCCGTTCAGGGATCAGACGGTGGGCGCGCACGCCAAACCACGCGCCCAAAACCGCAACCGGCGCCAGCACAAGGCTTGCCAGCGCAGTATCGGCGGTGAAAATGCCCAGAAACAGGAAGGGCACGAACTTCGCAAGGTTCAGCACCGTGAACACCGCGACCGTGGTCGCCTGATAGGGCGTCTTGGCCACCCCGCGCAGCAGCAGATACACCGCCGCAGGCGGACCGCCGGCATGGCTGACGAAGCTGGTAAAGCCCGATGCGACCCCCGCGACCATGCCCGTGCCCACCCCGACCGGGCGGGGCGACAGCCGCAGCACCCCCGACCGGCGCGCCAGTTGAAACGCCACGAACCCCAGCGCCACGCCCCCGATCAGCAGCTTGATCGCATCGGGCGGCACCGCGCGCCAGACCAGCGCGCCCAGCACCACGCCCGGCAGCCCGCCCATCAAGAGCACCCGCACCGCCACCGGGTCCCACCGGCGCCAATAGGCGCGCAGCGACGCGGCATCCATCACCATCAGCAGCGGCAGCATGATCCCCACCGCCAGCCCCGGCGGCACGGCCAGCGCCAGAATCGGGGTGGCGGCAAACCCGGCACCATTGGCAAAGCCGCCCTTGGACACGCCCGCAAACATCACCGCCGGGATGGCCAGCGCAAAGAACAGCGCGTCAAATTCCAGCATCAACTGCCCCTGCCCTGTCGTTCCCCGGTGTTTAGCGCAAACGATCCCCATCTGCCAGCCGCCCTGTCGCGCGCCGCCCTTGCACGGCGCGCGGCGAGCGCGTAAGCCCGGCGCGTAAAACCCCACAGCCAGAAGGAGCCTTCCCATGGCCCGACCCAAAATCGCCCTGATCGGTGCCGGTCAGATCGGCGGCACGCTTGCCCACCTCGTCGCGATCAAGGAGCTGGGCGATGTCGTCCTGTTCGACATCGCCGAAGGTACGCCCCAGGGCAAGGCGCTGGACATTGCGGAATCCGGACCTTCGGAAGGCTTTGACGGCAGCTTCAAGGGCACCAACAGCTACGCCGACATCGCCGGAGCCGATGTGTGCATCGTCACCGCCGGCGTGCCGCGCAAGCCGGGCATGAGCCGCGATGACCTGCTGGGCATCAACCTCAAGGTCATGAAGTCGGTCGGCGAAGGCATCAAGGCGCATGCCCCGAACGCCTTTGTCATCTGCATCACCAACCCGCTGGATGCGATGGTCTGGGCGCTGCAACAGTTCTCGGGCCTGCCCGCGAACAAGGTGGTGGGCATGGCGGGCGTGCTGGACAGCGCGCGGTTCCGTCACTTCCTGTCGGTGGAATTCAACGTCTCGATGCGCGATGTCACCGCCTTCGTTCTGGGCGGGCATGGCGACACGATGGTGCCGCTGGTGCGCTATTCGACCGTCGCGGGCATTCCGCTGCCCGATCTGGTCTCGATGGGCTGGACCACGCAGGAACGCATGGATGCGATCGTCCAGCGCACCCGCGACGGGGGCGCCGAAATCGTCGGGCTGCTGAAAACCGGGTCGGCGTTCTATGCCCCCGCCACCAGCGCGATCGAGATGGCCGAGGCCTATCTCAAGGATCAGAAGCGCCTGCTGCCCTGTGCGGCACAGTGCAACGGCGAATTCGGCCTGAACGGGATGTACGTCGGCGTGCCGACCATCATCGGCGCAGGCGGCATCGAACGGATCGTCGACATCAAGCTGATCGGTGACGAACAGGCGATGTTCCAGAAGTCGGTGGATGCGGTCAAAGGGCTGGTCGATGCCTGCAAGGCCATCGACCCGTCACTGGCCTGACACACCGGCGGCGGGCCGGTCTGGCCCGCCCCCTCGCCCTCGCAAGGCGCGCCCCGCAGGGGTGCGCCTTAACGCATTTTCCGTCCGGCCTCGAAGGGCCCGGACTGGACAAGGAGACAACGCATGGACTATGGCAAAGCCGGCAACCCGAAATCCGCCAAGGACCGCCACGCCGTGCCCGACCAGCCGCGCAAAGGCGCGCCGCCGACCGATGAAACGGCAGCCCAGAAAAAGGCTGCCCTGCTGGCGCGGATGAAGGCCGCAGCCGAGGCCCGCACCAAAACCTGACCCCGCGTCGCAACCTTTGGTTGCGCCGCTTGCGCACTTGTGCCAGCCTCGCGCCATGCGCCGCATCGTGACCCTGTGCTGTGTCTGCGCTGCGCTGGCTGCTTGCGTCGCGGGGCCCGGTGCAGGACCGGATGCGCTGGAACTGGCCAACCTGCGGCCCTGGAACACCGTGCCCGCCACCGCGCCCGCAGCATTGGTCGCCAGTTTCGAGCGCGTCTGTCTGGATGGCCCGACCGACCCAGACCGCGCCGCCGCCGCCCTGCGCGCACAGGATTATGTGGAAACCCGACGTCGCCCTGGCGCGCTGACGCGCGGCTTTGTGGTCGATGACACCCGCCCCGCGGTGTTGCTGGGCATGGACGGGCGGTCTTGCGCCGTCGCCGCCAAGGCGCGCACCGGCCAGACCGAGCGCATCCACACCATGGTCGCCCGCCGCTTTCCTACCGCACAGGCCGTGGACCCCGCCCGCATCGGCATCCGCACCGAAAGCGCATGGTCCACCGGCACCGGCCTTGTCGTGCTCAACCGGGTGATCCTGCCGGGGCGGCCTTCGGAGCTGCTGTTGATCCGCATACGGGGGTGATTGGGGTCTCCCTGCGGCACGGATGATTCCAGCCGCAACGATTGCGGCATGCCATTGCATACCGCCCTGACAGACTTCGCGGCATCGATGTGATCACACGATTTTTCGTTGTGATCACATGTTGCCGATTTTCAGGGGATGGCCCGTATTTTCAGCGGATTTGGTTTTGCAGGCCAGCGATCTTGTGCCAGAACGCGGCAAATTCCACCGAGAGACGGGACAGTCAGATGAACATCCACGAATACCAGGCCAAGGCGCTGCTGCGCAGCTATGGGGTGCCGGTGTCGGACGGCCGCGTCGTGCTGCGCGCCGAAGAAGCCAAGGCGGCAGCGGGCGAACTGGACGGGCCGCTCTGGGTGGTCAAGGCCCAGATCCACGCCGGCGGGCGCGGCAAGGGCAAGTTCAAGGAAGCGGAAGCCGGTGAAAAGGGCGGCGTGCGTCTGGCGCGGTCGGTGTCGGAAGCCGCCGAAATGGCCAGCCAGATGCTGGGCCGCACGCTGGTCACCCACCAGACCGGGCCGGTCGGCAAGCAGGTCAACCGCATCTACATCGAAGACGGCAGCGACATTTCCCGCGAACTCTACCTTGCCCTGCTCGTGGATCGCCAGACCAGCCGCGTATCCTTCGTGGTGTCGACCGAAGGCGGCATGGACATCGAAGAAGTCGCGGCGCACACGCCCGAAAAAATCGTGACCTTCTCGGTCGATCCGGCCACGGGCATTCAGGGGTTCCACGGCCGCCGCGTCGCGTTCGCGCTGGGGCTGGAAGGCAAGCAGATCAAGCAGTGCGGCGACATCATCTCCAAACTCTACCGGATGTTCGTCGAAAAGGACGCCGAGATGGTCGAGATCAACCCGCTGGTCGTCACGGCTGCGGGCGACCTCAAGGCGCTGGACGCCAAGGTGGGCTTTGACAACAACGCGCTTTATCGCCAGCCCGACATCCTGTCGTTGCGCGACGAGACGGAGGAAGACAGCAAGGAACTGGCCGCCAGCAAGTTCGATCTCAACTATATCGCGCTGGACGGCGAAATCGGCTGCATGGTGAACGGTGCCGGCCTTGCGATGGCCACGATGGACATCATCAAGCTGTTTGGCGCCGAGCCGGCCAACTTCCTTGACGTCGGTGGTGGTGCCACCAAGGAAAAAGTTACCGAGGCGTTCAAGATCATCACCTCGGACCCGAACGTAAAGGGCATCCTGGTCAACATCTTCGGCGGCATCATGCGCTGCGACATCATCGCCGAAGGCATCATCGCCGCGGTGAAAGAGGTGGGTCTGCAGGTTCCGCTGGTCGTGCGGCTGGAAGGCACCAATGTCGAACTGGGCAAGTCGATCATCGCCGGGTCGGGCCTGAACGTGATTGCCGCCGACGACCTGTCGGATGCGGCGCAAAAGATCGTCAAGGCCGTCAGGGGCTGATCCGTAGGGCGGGGTCCACCCCGCCTTCCACCCGCAGGACGGCGGGGTGAACCCCGCCCTACAGAAACATCAAGGAGGCCACGATGGCCGTTCTCGTCGACAAGCACACCAAAGTCATCTGCCAGGGTATCACCGGGTCCCAGGGCACCTTCCACACCGAACAGGCCATCGCCTATGGCACGCAGATGGTGGGCGGCGTCACGCCCGGCAAGGGTGGCACCAGCCATCTCGGCCTGCCCGTGTTCAACTCGGTCCACGAGGCCCGCGCGGTCACCGGCGCCGACGCCACGGCGATCTATGTGCCGCCGCCCTTCGCCGCCGACTCGATCCTCGAGGCGATTGACGCGGAAATCCCGCTGATCGTCTGCATCACCGAAGGCATTCCGGTGCTGGACATGATGCGGGTGAAACGCGCGCTGGTGAACAGCAAATCCCGTCTGATCGGGCCGAACTGCCCCGGCGTGATGACGCCCGACGCCTGCAAGATCGGCATCATGCCGGGCAGCATCTTCATGCGCGGCTCGGTGGGCGTGGTGTCGCGTTCGGGCACGCTGACCTATGAGGCGGTGAAGCAGACCACTGACGTGGGCCTGGGCCAGTCGTCCGCAGTTGGCATCGGCGGCGACCCGATCAAGGGCACCGAACATATCGACGTGCTGGAAATGTTCCTTGCCGACCCGGAAACCCAGTCGATCATCATGATCGGCGAAATCGGCGGCAGCGCCGAAGAAGAAGCCGCGCAGTTCCTGGCAGACGAAAAGCGCAAGGGCCGCTGGAAGCCGACCGCTGGCTTCATCGCAGGGCGCACCGCGCCCAAGGGCCGCCGCATGGGTCATGCGGGTGCCATCGTCTCGGGCGGCAAGGGCGATGCCGAAAGCAAGATCGAGGCGATGAAATCTGCCGGCATCATCGTCGCGGACAGCCCCGCCGGGCTGGGCGAAGCGGTGCTGAAAGCGATCAAGGGCTGACGGCGCACACCATGCTGGTCTCGCATCCGCATCAGTTCATCTACCTCAAGACGCGCAAGACAGCGGGCACCTCGGTTGAAATGGCCTTTCAACCTTGGGCCGCCGCGCGCCCGGAGGCACGGGTGAAGGAAGCGGGCCATGCCAAGATCAGCGTGGCGGGTGTGGTGGGCATGCGTCTGATCCCTGAACCGGAACGGACGCGCGCCGACCGGACCTGGCTGCCGCATCTGCCCGCGGCAGATTTGCACGAGCAGGTCGGCACGCGGATCTGGTCGCGCTATGTGAAGGTCGCCGTGGTGCGTAACCCCTTCGACCGTATGGTTTCGATGTTTCATTGGCGCGACAGCCTGCGCGCCGAACGGCGGACGGGACAGCGCGCCGCAGCGGCCGAAGATTTCGACGAAACGCGCGCACGGTTCCGGGACTACGTGTTGAATGTGGACTGGCGTACGGATGAAGATATCCTCACGCTAGGCGGCGCGTGGTGCATCGACGTGGCCTTGCGGCACGAACATCTGCCGCAAGACATTGCCGCCTTCGCCCGTCAGGTCGACATTGACGCCGACCAGATCGTGCTGCCGATCACCAAGGACGGAAAATCCCTGCGGCAAGGGCACGCCGTCGCGGACTATTTTGATACCGAGACAGAAGGCAGGGTTCAGGACCGCATGGCCTGGGCCTTTGACCGTTTCGGCTACCCTACCCGGCCCGCCGCAGCAGATGATGCGGTGTGGTCGGCCCTCAATACGGATCGACGCGTTCCCGGGAGGACGACATGAACGACCATTCCCCCAATGACCAGATGCGCGCCGCCAGTTTCATGGATGGTGCGAACGCCGACTACATCGACCAGTTGCAGGCGCGGTTCGCCCGCGATCCGGCCTCGGTGGATGGTCAGTGGGCCGAGTTTTTCCGCGCCATGGGTGACAACCCGGTGGATGCCGCCCGCGCGGCCGACGGCCCAAGCTGGGCGCGCGCCGACTGGCCGCCGCAGCCCGCCGACGACCTGACCTTTGCGCTGACCGGTGAATGGCCGGTTGCGCCGAAAGAGGCCAAGGGTGCAGGCGCCAAGATCGCCGCCAAAGCCGCCGAAACCGGCGTCGCCCTGACGGACGCGCAGATCCAGCGCGCCGTTCTGGATTCCATCCGCGCGCTGATGATCATCCGGGCCTATCGCATCCGGGGCCATCTGGTGGCCGACCTTGACCCGCTTGGCATGCGGTCGAACACACCGCACCCCGAGCTTGACCCCAAATCCTACGGCTTCACCGAAGCCGACATGGACCGCCCGATCTTTATCGACAACGTGCTCGGCCTGACCCATGCCAGCATGCGCCAGATCATCGACATCGTGAAGCGCACCTATTGCGGCACCTTTGCACTGCAATACATGCACATCTCCGACCCGGAACAGGCCGCGTGGCTGAAAGAGCGCATCGAAGGCTACGGCAAGGAAATCAGCTTTACGCAGCTTGGCCGCAAGGCCATCCTCAACAAGCTGGTCGAGGCCGAGGGCTTCGAGAAGTTCTGCCATGTCAAGTTCATGGGCACCAAGCGCTTCGGGCTTGACGGCGGCGAAGCCGTGATCCCGGCGATGGAGCAGATCATCAAGCGCGGCGGTGCGCTGGGGGTCAAGGACATCGTCATCGGCATGCCGCATCGCGGGCGTCTGTCGGTGCTCGCCAACGTGATGGGCAAACCGTACAAGGCCATCTTCAACGAATTCCAGGGCGGCAGCTTCAAGCCCGAGGATGTGGACGGGTCTGGTGACGTGAAATACCACCTCGGCGCCTCGTCGGACCGTGAATTCGACGGCAACGTGGTCCACCTGTCGCTGACCGCCAACCCCAGCCACCTTGAAGCCGTCAACCCGGTGGTGCTGGGCAAGGTGCGCGCCAAACAGGACCAATTGCACGACACCGATCGCAAGCAGGTGCTGGCGGTCCTTTTGCACGGCGACGCGGCCTTTGCGGGCCAGGGGGTTGTGGCCGAAGGCTTTGGCCTGTCGGGCCTTCGTGGTCACCGCACCGGCGGCACCATCCACATCATCGTCAACAACCAGATCGGGTTTACGACCGCGCCGCATTTCTCGCGCTCGTCGCCTTATCCGACCGACATCGCGCTGATGGTGGAAGCGCCGATCTTCCACGTCAACGGTGATGACCCCGAAGCGGTGGTCCATGCCGCCCGCGTGGCCACCGAATACCGCCAGCGGTTCGGCAAGGATGTCGTGCTCGACATCTTCTGCTACCGCCGGTTCGGCCACAACGAGGGGGATGAACCGATGTTCACCAACCCCGCGATGTACAACCGCATCAAGAAGCACAAGACCACGCTCCAGCTTTACACCGAGCGGTTGGTCAAGGACGGCCTGATCCCGGAAGGCGAGATCGAGGACATGAAGGCGGCCTTCCAGGCCCGCCTGAACGCCGACTTCGAAGCTGCCAAGGACTACAAGCCGAACAAGGCCGACTGGCTGGATGGCCGCTGGAAACATCTGGACCGCGAAAAGGCCGATTACGACGCGGGCACCACCGCGATCGCGCCGGAAACGCTGGCCGAGGTGGGGGCGGCCCTGACCCGGATTCCCGAAGGCTTTGACATCCACAAGACCGTGGTGCGCCAGCTTGACGCGAAAAAGCAGATGTTCGCCACCGGCAAGGGCTTTGACTGGGCCACGGCCGAGGCGCTGGCCTTCGGGTCGCTGGTCACCGAAGGGTTTCCGGTGCGCCTGTCCGGTCAGGATTGCACGCGCGGCACCTTCAGCCAGCGGCATTCGGCCTTTGTCGACCAGACCACCGAAGACCGCTATTACCCGCTGAACGCCATCCGCGCCGGTCAGGCGCGGTACGAGGTGATCGATTCCATGCTGTCGGAATATGCCGTGCTCGGGTTCGAGTATGGCTATTCGCTGTCGGAACCGAACGCGCTGGTGATGTGGGAAGCCCAGTTCGGCGACTTTGCCAACGGCGCCCAGATCATGTTCGACCAGTTCATCAACTCGGGCGAATCCAAGTGGCTGCGGATGTCGGGGCTGGTGATGCTGTTGCCGCACGGCTTTGAAGGTCAGGGGCCGGAACATTCCTCGGCCCGTCTGGAACGGTTCCTGCAGATGTCGGCACAGGACAACTGGATCGTTGCCAACTGCTCGACCCCCGCCAACTACTTCCACATTCTGCGCCGCCAGATCCACCGCAGCTTCCGCAAGCCGCTGGTGCTGATGACGCCGAAATCGCTGCTGCGCCATCCGATGTGCATTTCCACCGCCGAGGATTTCACCACCGGGTCCAGCTTCCACCGCGTGCTGTGGGACGACGCGCAAAAGGGCAACTCGGACCTTGAGTTGAAGCCCGATGCCGATATCCGCCGCGTGGTGATCTGTTCGGGCAAGGTCTATTACGACCTGCTGGCCGAACGCGACAAGCGCGGCGCTGATGACGTGTATCTGCTGCGGCTGGAACAGTTTTATCCCTTCCCGGCGCTGAGCCTCGTGAAGGAACTGGAGCGGTTCAAGGGCGCCGAAATCGTCTGGTGTCAGGAGGAACCCAAGAACCAGGGCGGCTGGAGCTTTGTCGAACCCAATCTGGAATGGGTGCTGACGCGGATCGGCGCAAAACATTCGCGCGCGGCCTATGCCGGGCGTTCGGCATCGGCTTCGCCCGCGACGGGTCTGGCCTCGCGCCACAAGGCTGAACAGGAAGCGCTCGTCAACGATGCGCTGACCATCGAAGGAAAGTGAACATGAGCATCGAAGTCCGCGTGCCCGCCTTGGGCGAAAGCGTCACCGAAGCGACCGTGGCGACCTGGTTCAAGAAACCCGGCGACGCGGTGGCGCAGGATGAAATCCTGTGCGAACTGGAAACCGACAAGGTGTCGCTGGATGTGCCGTCGCCCGCCGCTGGCGTGCTGGCGGAAATCATCGCAGGCGATGGCACCACGGTTGCGGCCAACGCCTTGCTCGCGGTGATCACCGAAGGCGCCTCGGCCGCCGCGCCGGCACCCGCCGCGCCCGCTGCAGCCCCGACCCCGGCCCCGGCTGCCGCCCCCGCCCCCGCCGCGAAGGACGTGGAGGATGCGCCCTCCGCCAAGGTGGCGATGGCCGAAGCCGGGCTGACCCGTGATCAGGTCACGGCCTCGGGCCGCGATGGCCGGGTGATGAAGGAAGACGTGGCCGCGGCCGTCGCCGCCGTCAAGGCCGCCCCGGCCCCGGCGCCCGCCGCCGCCGCCCCGCGCGCGCCCGTCCCTGCCGATGACGCCGCCCGGGAAGAACGCGTCAAGATGACCAAGCTGCGCCAGACCATCGCGCGCCGCCTGAAAGAGGCACAGAACACCGCCGCGATGCTGACCACCTACAACGAGGTGGACATGTCCGGCATCATGGACCTGCGCAACAGCTTCAAGGACCAGTTCGAGAAAAAGCACGGCGTCAAGCTTGGCTTCATGTCGTTCTTCGTCAAGGCCTGCACCCACGCGCTGAAGGAAGTGCCCGAGGTCAACGCCGAAATCGACGGCACCGATGTGGTGTACAAGAACTACGTTCATATGGGCGTGGCCGTGGGCACCCCCTCGGGCCTCGTGGTGCCGGTGGTGCGCGATGCCGACCGCATGGGCTTTGCCGCCATCGAAAAGAAGATCGCCGAACTGGGCGTGCGCGCGCGGGACGGCAAGCTGAGCATGGCGGAAATGCAGGGCGGGTCATTCACCATCTCGAACGGTGGCGTCTATGGCTCGTTGATGTCGTCGCCCATCCTGAACCCGCCGCAGTCCGGTATCCTTGGCATGCACAAGATCCAGGATCGTCCGGTTGTGGTCGGCGGTCAGATCGTGATCCGCCCGATGATGTATCTGGCATTGAGCTACGATCACCGCATCGTCGACGGCAAAGGCGCGGTGACCTTCCTTGTGCGCGTCAAAGAAGCCCTGGAAGACCCGCGCCGGTTGCTGATGGATCTGTGATTGTCTCGACGGGGTGGGCCCGCACGGCCCGCCCCATTCCCGCGCATCGGATGCCCTGTCATGACCGCCGCCGTCTTCGCCTGCATGCGCAACGAAGGGACCTTCATCCTCGAATGGGTCGCGTGGCACCGTGTGCTGGGGTTTGACCGCGTGATCGTGGCCACGAACGCGTGCACCGATGGTTCGGACGCCCTTCTCGATGCGCTGGCCTCCGGCGGCGCGCTCACCCACCTGCCCCACGCCCCTGCCCCCGGCGAGGCCCCGCAGGACAGCGGCATGCGCGCGGCCCTCAGCCATCTCGCGGCAAACCCAGCCGATTGGCTTTTGCACATCGACAGCGACGAATTTCTGATGCCCGCCACCACTCTGCCCGACCTGCTGGACTTGGGCACCGACGCGCATGTCATCGCACTTCCGTGGCGGGCGTTCGGAGACAGCGGCCACACGGTCTGGCCCGGAGCAACCATCCCCCATTTTACCCGCTGCGAAACCGCGCCAAACCCCGAGACCACCAAGTTCAAGTCGCTGTTCCGCCCTGCCGCCTTTGCCCATGCCCACGACCACATGCCGATGCAGCCCCGTGTGCCTGCCCCGAAGGTCGTCGCGGCCAATGGCCAACCGCTTGATCCTGCGCCACTGCGCTCGGACAGACACCACTCGCGCTATCGCCCGCTTGACATCAGCCTTGCACCGGGGCGCGCGGTGATCCATCACTACGCCATCCGCTCGCAGGACGTGTTCCGCCTCAAGGCGCTGCGCGGCGACGGTCAGGGCAAGGACGGCGGGAAATACCGCATCAACAGCCGCTGGCACCGCATCGCCAACCGCAACGAGGCCGAAGACCGCAGCGCGCTGCACCACTGGCCTGCCACGCAAACTGAAATGGCCCGCCTGCGCGCCCTGCCCGGCGTGGCGCAGGCCGAAGCGGCGACCCTCGCCGCCTTCACCGCCGCCCGCGCCCTTATTGAGGCCCGCACATGACCGCCGAACTCACCGCCCTGACCCTTGCCGCGCTGCTGCAGATGGTGCAGTTTCTGCTGTTCGCCGTGCCCGCCAACCGCGAACTCGGGCCGCGCTACACCGCAGGCCCGCGCGACACCCCGCCCAAACGCAGCCTCAGCCCGCGCACCGCGCGCCTGCAACGTGCGCTGAACAACCATTTCGAAGGGCTGATCCTGTTTGGCATCGCGGCCACGGTGGTCACCGTTTCGGGCCAGTCCACGGCGCTGACCGGCGCCTCCGCCTGGGCCTATCTTGCTGCCCGCCTCCTCTATGTCCCGGCTTACGCCTTCGGGTGGACGCCGTGGCGCTCGGCCATCTGGGGTGTCGGCTGGGCCGCGACGATCATCATGCTGATCGCCGCCCTGGTCTGACCCCTTCGCTTCGATCCAAATATCCTCGGGGGTCCGGGGGCAGACAGCCCCCGGCGCCGCCGCCCACCACGGAGAACCACCATGTCCCAGTTTGACCTGATCGTCATCGGCGCCGGCCCCGGCGGCTATGTCTGCGCCATCCGCGCGGCCCAGCTGGGCCTCAAGGTCGCCTGCGTCGAAGGCCGCGATACGCTTGGCGGCACCTGCCTGAACGTCGGCTGCATTCCGTCCAAGGCCTTGCTGCATGCCACCCATTCTCTGCACGAGGCGCACGAGAACTTCGCCAAGATGGGCATCACCGTCGATCATCCCACCGTCGACTGGGCCAAGATGCAGGGCTACAAGGCCGATGTCATCGGCCAGAACACCAAGGGCATCGAATTCCTGTTCAAAAAGAACAAGGTGACGTGGCTCAAGGGCTGGGCCACCCTTCCCGCAGCCGGCCAGGTGAAGGTCGGCGATGACATCCACACCGCCAAGGCCATCGTCATAGCCACCGGCTCGGAGCCCAGCAGTCTGCCGGGTGTGCCGGTGGACGAAAAGATCATCGTCACCTCGACCGGCGCACTGGCGCTGTCGGCCATTCCGAAGTCCATGGTGGTGATTGGCGCCGGGGTGATCGGGCTGGAAATGGGGTCGGTCTATGCCCGCCTTGGCGCTGAGGTGACGGTGGTGGAATACCTCGATGCCATCACGCCCGGCATGGATGCCGAAATCGCCAAGGCGTTCCAGAAGCTGCTGCAAAAGCAGGGAATCAAGTTCGTTCTGGGCGCTGCGGTTCAAGGCGCCGAAGTCACCGGCGACGGCGCCAAGGTGTCCTACAAGCTGCGCAAGGACGACAGCGCGCATGACATCACAGCTGATGTCGTGCTGGTGGCGACCGGGCGCAAGCCCTATGTCGCCGGGCTGGGGTTGGACGCGCTGGGGGTGGAGATGCTGCCCCGCGGTCAGGTCAAGACCGACGACCACTTCCGCACCAGCGTTCCCGGCCTTTATGCCATCGGTGACGCGATCAGCGGCCCGATGCTCGCCCACAAGGCCGAGGACGAAGGCGTGGCCGTGGCCGAGATCATCGCGGGCAAGCATGGCCATGTGAACTATGGCGTGATCCCCGGTGTGGTCTACACCACGCCCGAGGTGGCTTCGGTCGGCGCGACCGAGGAGCAGTTGAAGGAACAGGGCCGTGCCTACAAGGTCGGCAAGTTCAGCTTCATGGGCAACGGCCGCGCCAAGGCGGTGTTTCAAGGCGAAGGCATGGTCAAGATGCTGGCCGACAAGGCGACCGACCGTATCCTCGGTTGTCACATCATCGGGCCGGCAGCAGGCGACCTGATTCACGAGGTCTGTGTGGCAATGGAGTTCGGCGCCAGCGCCGAAGATCTGGCGCGCACCTGCCACGCCCACCCGACCTATTCCGAAGCGGTGCGCGAGGCGGCGCTGGCCTGCGGCGACGGCGCGATCCACGCCTGAGCTCCCCTTCGGGCGGCGCGCCGCGGGGGCGCCGCCCTTACCATGCAGAAGGAAACCGGACATGCGTGCCTTGATCCAGCGCGTCACCGAGGCATCGGTCAGCATCGACGGGGCGCAGGTGGGCGCCATCGGGCCGGGGTTGATGGTGCTGGTCTGCGCGATGCAGGGCGATGATGCGGCGGCGGCAGACCGGCTGGCCGCGCGCATTGTCCGCCTGCGCATCTTCAAGGATGAAGCGGGCAAGATGAACCGTTCCGTGCAGGATGTCGGCGGCGCGGTGCTGGCGGTCAGCCAGTTCACACTGGCCGCCGATACCAGCCGCGGCAACCGCCCCGGTTTTTCCGCCGCCGCCCCGCCCTATCTGGGCGAGGCGCTGTATGAACGGTTCAAGACCGCGCTGCGAGCACAGGGGCTGACCGTGGAGCAGGGCCGCTTTGGCGCCGACATGCAGGTGGCGCTGGTCAACGACGGCCCGGTCACGATCTGGCTGGAGGCCTGACCGGCGACCGGGTTCCGGAAGGCCCCCGCGCCCCGTTGCCGCGGTCAGCCGAGTTCCGCCAGCCGCCGCTCCAGCCGGGTGATCATGCGGTCCACCTCGGCGCGGGCTTCGGCGGGCAGCGCGGGGCCGGGGTTGCGCTGCGCCTCGGACGCGATGGCCCCGCGTTTTGCCAGCACGTATTTGCGCACGGCAAGCCCCGCACCGGGCTGCTGTTCATAGCGCACCAACGGCAGATGGGCATCAAAGATGTCCTGCGCCCGCTCGGCATCGCCCGTCTGACACAGCGCCACCACTTCGGTCAGCATTTCGGGAAAGGCAAAGCCGGTCATCGCGCCATCTGCGCCCCGGCCCATTTCCTCGGGCAGGAACAACCCGCCATTGCCGCACAGGATGGAAATGCGCCGCCCGCCCGCCGCCTCGGCCTTGCGCAGTGCGGTGATCTTGGCCAGACCCGGCCAGTCCTCGTGCTTGAGCATCACGATCTGCGGCAAGGCATCGACGATCCGGCGGATCGTGCCGGGGTCGATCTGCACGCCGGTGGTCAGGGGGAAATCCTGCAACACGACCGGGACGCCCTCGCCAGCGGCTGCGACCGCCTGCGTATAGTAGGTGATGATCTGGCTGTCGGTGCGCAGCGATCCCGGCGGCGCGATCATCACGCCCGCCGCGCCCATGTCCATCACCGCCGCCGACAGTTCGGTAATCGCCGCGAGCCCGGGGGCCGACACACCCACGATCACCGGCACATTGGCCCGCGCGATCACCCGGGCCGCGACCTCGCGCGATTCGGCCTGCGTAAGCTTGTGGGCCTCGCCCATGATGCCAAGAATGGTGAGCCCGGTGGCGCCCTTGTCCAGATAAAAGTCGGTCACCCGGTCCAGACTGTCATAGTCGATGCGACCATCCGCAGTGAACGGCGTGACAGAGATCGGATAGACGCCCCGGGCGTCGGCGGTCAGAAGCGGCATCGCATGTCCTCTCTTGCGGTGCAGATGCGGTCACACCCGCCACAGCTGCAACGGCAGGGCCGAGAATGTCTCGACCCCCTGCCCGTCGGCGCCGATGGCAAAGGTCTGGCCGACCCCGGCGACAAGGCCGGTGGTGGTGTCGGGTATCATGATATGGACAAAGAACACCATGCCGGGCGCCAGCACCAGAGGGTTGCCGGTATAGATCATCGGCGGCACGTCCATCCATGTCGGCTTGAACGTGCAGCCCAAAGCATAACCGCAAGCGGCATAGCGGGCATGAGCGAACCCTGCGCCGTCCAACGTGGCGCGGTGGATATCGTCCAGCGTGCCCAAGCGTTCACCGGGGCGCGCGGCGTCTTTGATCCGCTCCAGTGCCTCGATCGCCACCTGCATCTGCGTTTGCTGGCGCGGGTCCACGCGCCCGACGGCGACGGTGTGTTCCACCACGACATGGTAGCGGCAGGCGGAACCGGCAAGCTCGATCAGCACCTGATCGGCTTCGGAGATCCGACGCGCACCGCCGATGCCGCGCCCGAACAATGCCCGAGGCCCGACATTCACCAAAGGCCCGCCCGACGGCAGGTCGCCGCCGCCTGCCAGCATCGCGGTCACCGCAGCACCCGACAGCGCGGTGTCGAACACACCCGGCTTCGCGGCATGGATCGCGGCGAGGGTGGCTGCGTCGGCCAGTTCCCCCGCCGCGCGTACCAGTTCAAGTTCGGCGGGCGATTTCACCAATCGCTGCCCGCGCACGATGTCCGACGCATCCGTCAGCGTGCAGAACCCCGCAAGCGCCGCCTCGACCATCCGCCCGTTGGCCGCTGTCAGCCCGTGGGTGGCAAACTCCACCCCCACCCGCGCCCCGTGCAAGCCGCGCTCGGCCAGAATCGCGCGCAGGTCCAGCGCCGGGTTTGCGTTTTCGGCATTCAGCCAGATCCGCACCTCGTCATAGAGCGAGTTGGTTTCGGCCTGCCGCTTGTCGGGCGTGCGCGTGAGCAGCGTGGCAGGGCCGTCATCGGCGGTCAGGATACCAACCTGAAAGAATACAAACCCCGCAGTGTCAAAGCCGGTCAGGTAAAAATGGCTCTCCTGCGCAAAGACCAGCAGCGCATCCAGCCCCCGCGCAGCCAGCAAGGCGCGCGTGGCCGCCTGACGCGCCCGATATTCGGGTTCGGGAAACCGCAAGGCCACCGTGCGGCCTGACCGGGTGCTGCCGGGGTATTCGCGGGCCAGGTCGATCATGCTGCCACCTCGCAGATGTCGCACATGGTCATCAGATAGATGCGGATCATGTCGAGGTAGTCGGGAATGTCCACGCGCTCATCGGGCATTGTGTTGTAGCGCCCGCCGGGGCCGCAGACCACGCCTTCCATCCCGCCGTGCTTGTAAAGGTGCCCGGCATCGGTGCCGTAATACCCGGTCGGGGTCAGCGGGCCGGTCGGCTGGGGTTCGCCGCGGATGGCCAGATAGGCGGCATTGATCGCGGTGACGATGCGGCTGTCGCGGTCGACCCGGAAGGCGGGCATCACCGGGCGGTCGGGGGATTTTTGCACATGGACGCTGGCCTGAAGGCCCGGCCAGCGCGCCATCAGCCCATCCAGCACACGCCGCAGGTCGGCCAGCGCGTTTTCCTCCGACTGGGAGGGGCCATAGCGCCCCGACCCCGTCAGGCGCACAAAATCTGCCACCTGTGGCGGGCGCCATTCGTGGAACTCGCGGCCCAGCGCGCCCCGGATGGTGCCGACATGCACGCGGTTGATGGCGCGGTGGTCGTCATCGGGCGCATCGGAAAAGGTCAGGCCGGTCAATTCGGGGATGAGATCACAGGCGGCGCGGATGGCATCAACTGCCTCCTCGCGCTTCGACAGATGGCGGGTGATGCCCTGAAGCTCGATCACAAAGGTGAAGGCCTCGGCGTGCATGGTGATGGCCTTGAGGTCGGAAGGTTCGGAATTGATGAAGTAATCCGCCCGCAGCCCGGCGTTCACCGCCGCCAACGTGCCCACTCCGCCCTGCAATTCGCCAATCACGAAGGTCAAAATCACATCGCCCTTCAGCCGCACACCATTTTCGATCAGGGTCCGCACGGCACACAGATACGACGCATCGCCCGCTTTCATGTTTGACACGCCGATGCCGTAGATGAAGCGGTCGTCGACCAGACCGCCCCACGGATCGACCGTCCAGCCTTCGGTGACCGGGTTGGTGTCAAGATGGCCGTTGAAGAGCAGGCTTTTGCCGCCGCCGGTGCCCCGCCAGATGCCGATGGCGTTGACGCGGTCCCCTTCGACCGGCATCAGATACGCCTCCAACCCCATCGCCTGCATCTGCGCCAACATGTGTTCGGCCAGCACCCGTTCGCCGGGGGTTTCCGAATAGCTGCGGTGGCGCACCATGTCGGCCAAGGTATCAAGACAGGCC
>JAUXPG010000261.1 GCA_030683915.1 Gemmobacter sp. | reverse complement strand
GCTGGCGGTGATCGACGCGCGGGCGGTGGCCTACAGCTTTGCCGGTGCGCTGGTGGTCAACCTTGTCATCGCCATCAACCACCGGCGCGACCGCTACATTGCGACCTGACGGTTATTGCAGCCGGGCGCGGCGGCGCACTTCTTCCACCGGGATGCCAAGCAGGCGGGAGGCGGCCTCGGCATCATCGTTGCTGCGGCGCAAAGCCTCGGTCACGCAGAGCGTTTCCAAGGCGCGGACCGTTTCGCTGACGATCTGGCCCATCGGGCGGTGACCCAGGCTATCCATCATTCCGCTGACCACAAGTGCCCCGGTCGATGCCCCCGGAACGGTGCCGCGCGATTCAAACGCGGCCTCCATTTCGGTATAGGCGCGTTGCAGGCGGGCCTGCATGTCGACGGTCGGGCGCAGGTCGCGCGCGATCATCACGCGGGCGCGGTCGCTACCTTCGCCCAACTCGAAATACTTCACCAGTACTGGAAGCGACGCGCCCCCCTCGCACACGAGGTTGACGTGGCGCCAGCGCACCGTTTCGGGCGCCTTGCCAAGATCGCTGTTGAACAGGGTTTCCAGCTTGCCACGGCTGTCGCGCGACAGGATCGCGGCAAAACTGCGCCCGACCCAGTCCGGGCATGCCTTGTCAGCCAGACTGCCCCAAGCGCGCATCGCGGTGATGTCCTGCATGGGCGACAGCAAAAGGACCAGATCAGCCATCTGGCCCAGCAATGCCTCGACCGACGGAGCATCCAAGCCGGGCAGTTGCGACAGAGAGGCGGACGCGTGTCCGGTCATTTGGTTAATTCCTGAGACGGGGCCGATGGGCGGCCAGATGGGCGGACAGCCACACCATGGCTTCGGCCGCAGTAAAGGCAACCACATCCGCATTGATGAACTTATACTGAACGCGCGGCTCCACAAGGGCCGTTCCGCCCAACATGACACATATTCCGCCGTGACAGGACTGAAATCGCAGATCTGCGACGAAATCGGCCAATCCTTGCAAGGCCCCGTCATGCCCCACCGACAGGCCCACCGCATCATACCGGGTCTGCGACACACGCTGGCGCACGCTGTCGCCATCTCCGCTCAGGTCCACGTCGACGGCCCAGCCGTGCAACGACAACTCCGACGCAAAGATCTGCGCGCCAAACTCGTGCCGTTCGCCCGGCGCCAGCGCCACCAGGATGCGGGGCGAACCCGGCGCATTGGCATCGGGGGCGGCGGGCAGGGCGGGTTCGGACAGCATTTCGATCAGCCGGCGGATCTGGAAGAACGCAAAGGCCAGATCGGCGAAATCCACCGTGTCGGTCGTCCAGCGCTTTTCAAGGCTGCGGATCACGCCAAGGAACAACCCGTGGACCCCCGGCCCGGTGCGCGGCACCCCAAGGCACAAGGTAAGCGCCGCCGCGAAATCGCCGCGCAACAGCGCCGATTCCAGCCGTGCCACAAGGTCGTCCGCCGCGTCGCCGTCTGCGGTCCTGCGCAACCGTTCGCTCAGGTTTGTGATGGCCCCGGCCACCCGTTCGGCGCATCCGGTGTCCGACCAATCGTCGTCGGGCGCCTGAAAAGATGCCATGTCGTGCCCCCCGGTGTGTCGCCAAACGATCCCGTGCGCCACCCTAAGCGCGACGCCCCGACCGCACAAGGCGCTTCGCTCTGGCCTTTTGGCCCGGTCTCGGGTATCGCGGCGCCGCAGCATCAGGAAAACGCACCCCATGGATATCCGCAACATCGCGATCATCGCGCACGTCGACCACGGCAAGACCACGCTGGTGGACGAGCTTTTGAAACAGTCGGGGACCTACCGGGAAAACCAGGCCACGACCGAACGCGCGATGGACAGCAACGAAATCGAACGTGAACGCGGCATCACCATTCTGGCCAAGGCCACGAGTGTGGAGTGGAAGGGCGTGCGGGTCAACATCGTGGACACCCCCGGCCACGCCGATTTCGGCGGCGAGGTGGAGCGCATCCTGTCGATGGTCGACGGTGTCTGCCTGCTGGTCGATGCTGCCGAAGGACCGATGCCGCAGACGAAATTCGTTCTGGCCAAGGCACTTGCGCTGGGTCTGCGCCCCATCGTCGTGGTTAACAAGGTCGACAAGCCCGACGCCGAGCCTGATCGCGCGTTGAACGAGGTGTTCGACCTGTTCGCCAACCTTGGTGCCGAAGACGAACAACTGGATTTCCCGCATGTCTATGCTTCGGGCCGCTCCGGTTGGGCGGATCTGACGCTGGACGGGCCGCGCAAGGACCTGAGTGCGCTGTTTGACCTGATCGTGGCCCATGTCGAGCCGCCCAAGCAGATTGCCCGCGCCGGCGAACCGTTCCGCATGCTGGCGACCACGCTGGGCGCGGACCCGTTCATCGGGCGCATCCTGACCGGGCGGGTCGAATCAGGCCGGTTGACGGTGGGCGAATCCATCAAGGCCCTGTCGCGCACCGGCGAGCGGATCGAACAGTTCCGAGTTTCCAAGATCCTTGCGTTCCGCGGCCTTGGCCAACAGCCCATCGAAGTGGCCGAAGCAGGCGACATCGTCACCATCGCCGGCATGACCAAGGCCACCGTGGCCGACACGCTTTGCGCGCTCGAGGTTGACGTGGCGCTGCCCGCCCAGCCCATCGACCCGCCGACCATCAGCGTGACCTTCGGCATCAATGACAGCCCGCTTGCAGGCCGTGACGGCACCAAAGTCCAGTCCCGCGTCATCCGCGAGCGACTGCTCCGCGAAGCGGAATCCAACGTCGCGATCAAGATCGAGGACACGCCGGGCGGCGATGCGTTCATCGTTTCTGGGCGCGGCGAATTGCAGATGGGCGTGCTGATCGAAAACATGCGCCGCGAGGGGTTCGAACTGTCGATTTCCCGTCCGCGCGTGATCTACCGCGATATCGACGGCGTGCGCCACGAACCCATCGAGGAAGTCATCATCGATGTGGATGATGAATTCACCGGCGCGGTGATCGACAAGCTGACCGGCGAACGCAAGGGCGATCTGGTCGAGATGAAACCCGCAGGCGTGGGCAAGACGCGGATCGTGGCCCATGTGCCGTCGCGTGGGCTGATCGGCTATCATGGCCAGTTCCTGACCGACACGCGGGGCACCGGCGTGCTCAACCGCATCTTCCACGACTGGGCTCCCTACAAGGGCCCGATTCAGGGGCGCCGGCAGGGTGTGCTGATCTCGATGGAGAACGGCACCGCAGTGGCCTATGCGCTGTGGAAGCTCGAAGACCGGGGCAAGTTCTTCATCGGCGCGCAGGAAGCGGTCTATACCGGCATGATCATCGGGGAACACAACCGGGACAACGATCTGGAAGTGAATCCGCTGAAAGGCAAACAGCTGACCAACGTGCGCGCTTCGGGCACGGATGAAGCGGTGCGCCTGACCACGCCGGTCCGGATGAGCCTCGAAGCCTCGATCGCGTATATCGACGATGATGAACTGGTCGAGGTGACCCCCAAGATCGTGCGCCTGCGCAAGCGTTTCCTTGACCCGCACGAACGCAAGCGCCAGTCGCGCAGCGAAGGCTGACGCCGTCAGCCGGGCGGCAGGCGGACTGTTACCGCCAGCCCGCCGCCCGACCGGCGCGTGACCACGATCTCGCCGCTGCGGGGCACGATGCCCGTCAGCGCCGTGATGTTGACCTGATGGGTCACCAGCAGCACCGTGGCCTCGTCAATGATGGATGCAAGCCGGGCCAAGGTCGCTGCGGTCTGCGCCCGCCCGTCACCCCGCCCGTCGAAAAAGCTGTTCAACTCGGGCCAGTCCTGCACCGGGCCAAGGTTCAGCAACGCGGCGGTGTCGCGGCACCGGCACCACTGCGAACTGGCGATCAGCCCCGGTCGCACCCCGCCTGACCGCAGACGCGCACCGATGGCCTGCGCCTCGGCCCGGCCCGCCGCAGAAAGCGTGCGCTGGGTGGCACAGTCGCCCAAGGCGAACCCCGGCGGGTCTCCGGTGCCGGGGGCGGTGGCGTGGCGCATCAGCAGCACCGCGCCCGGCACCCGCGCCATGGCCAGCGGATCGGCCCGCAGCACGTGCGGCGCCACCAGCAGCGGCAAGGACAGGATCAGCGCCCGGCGTTTCATGGCGCAGACCTAGCGCGGCCTGCGCCACGGAAAAGGCCGCCCGCTTCACCCGGCGTTTCGGCCTTTAGCCGTCCGACGGCGCCCCGCCTTCAAACCGGTTGCCGCGGCGATAGTCGCAGGGCGCCTCTTGCATCTCCAGATGCAGCCGCGTCCCGGTATAGGGGTGGGCGCGCATCAGCGCCTCATCCACGTCGATCCCCAGACCGGGCGCCTCGGGCGCGACCAGATAGCCGTCTTCCCACCGGATCGAATTGCGGATCAGCGCCAGATGGAACGCGCCCCCGGTCTGGATGGTCTCTGCCATCAGGATATTCGGGATCGACACCGCCAGATGAATGTTGGCCGCCCATTCAATCGGCCCGGCATAGAGATGTGGGGCCATTTCGGCATTGAACACCTCGGCCATGGCGGCAATCTTCTTCGCCTCCCAGATCCCGCCGACACGCCCGAGCGCGGGTTGCAAGATCTTGGCCCCGCCATGGCGCAGCAGCGCGCCGAATTCGGCCTTGGTCGTCATCCGTTCGCCGGTGGCGATGGGAATCCGCACATGGCGGGCGACTTCGGCGAATTCATGCAGGTTGTCGGGCGGGATGGGTTCTTCGTACCACAGCGGGCTGTAAGGCTCCAACGCCTGCCCCATGCGGATGGCGCCGGGGGTGGAGAATTGGCCGTGGGTGCCAAACAGCAGATCGGCCCGGTCGCCCACCGCTGCGCGGATCTTGGCGCAGAACTCAACCGAACGGGTGATGTCGGACATGGCGGGCATATGGCCGGCCCGGATGGTATAAGGCCCCGCCGGGTCGAACTTCACGGCGGTAAAGCCTTGCTGCACACATTTCGCCGCGGCCTCAGCGGTCCAGTCCGCATTGACCCAGAATTCGGCGGCATCCTGACCCGGTTCAGGGTACAAATAGGTGTAGGACCGCACCCGGTCGTTCATCCGCCCCCCCAGCAGCGCCCAGACCGGCCGGTTGCGCGCTTTGCCCAAGATATCCCAGCAGGCGATTTCCAGCCCCGAAAACGCGCCCATCACCGTGGGGTCCGGCCGCTGGGTGAACCCCGAGGAATAGGCGCGGCGGAACATCAGTTCGATGTCCTCGGGGTTGGCGCCGAGCATGTGGCGCGCGAACACATCCTCGATCACCGCCGCCATCGCCGCAGGCCCTACGGTGGAGGCATAGCACTCGCCCCAGCCGGTGATGCCGTTGTCTGTGGTCACCTTGACGAAGGTCCAGTATCGCCCGCCCCAGCCCGGCGCGGGCGGGGCCACGTGCAGAACCTCAAGATCCTTCAGCTTCATGGGGGCGTGTCCTTCGTGCTGGCTCGGTCGGCCCGGTCGGGTGGGGCCGGACAAGGGGTTTTCCAAAGGGGGCTTTTCGCCCCCTTTGGGCGGGGGTGCGGGGGCGGCAGCCCCCGCTTGCCCCCAGCCTAGGCCGTCGCCCGGCCCTGCGCCCGGCGAAGCGCGACAAGGATTGCGCCGCAAACGACCATGATCGCGGCTGACAGCAAAAACGGCGCGCCGGGCAGGAACGGGTCGGCGCCGGGCGCGGCAAAGGCCGCGAAGATGGCGGTAAATGTCATCGGTGCGGCAATCATCGCCACCGCGCGCAGCGACTGTACCAGACCTTGCAACTCGCCCTGACGGTCGGGTGGCACCGCACGCGACATGATGCCCTGCAGAGGCGGCACCACGCAGGCCCCCAGCGCGGTGAACGGGGTCAGCATCAGCGCAAGGCGCCCATCCTCGATGAAGGCCAGCGTCACAAAGATCGCAAGGTTGGCCGACAGCCCGAACGCCACCGTGCCCCAGTCGCCAAGGCGCGGCAGGATCAGCCGGATCAGCCCGCCTTGCATGACGGCGAACCCGATGCCAAAGACCGCAAGGCTCAGCCCGATGGTGCCGGGCGACCATCCAAAGCGCGCGGCACCAAACCAGGCCCAGACCGCCGGATAGGCGATCTGCGCGAATTCATAAAGCGCGTAGACCACCAGCGGCGCCTTCAGCCCCGGCAACCGCCCGATGGCACGCAAGGCACCAAAGGGGTTGGCGCGCGCCAGACGAAACGGGCGGCGCATCTGGGGGCGCAGCGATTCCGGCAGCACCAGCATCCCAAAGGCAAAGTTCGCCGCCGCAAGGCCCGCCGCTGCCCAGAATGGCGCCCGTGTGCCCCATTCAGCCAGCACTCCGCCAATCACCGGCCCAAGGATGAATCCCACCCCGAACGCCGCCCCGATCAGCCCGAAATTGGCCGATTTGCGTTCGGGCGGCGAAATGTCGGCGATATAGGCCGCCGCGGTTGCATGGGTCGCGGCGGTGATGCCGCCAAGAATCCGGCCCACCAGCAGCACCCAGACCGACCCCGCCAGCGCCATCACCACATAATCCAGCGCCATCACCCCGGTTGAAATCAGCAAAACCGGCCTGCGCCCGAACCTGTCAGACAAGCCGCCCAGCGTCGGGCCGCACAAGAACTGCATCACGGCAAAGGCGGTGGTCAGAACCCCGCCCCACAGCGCCGCATCGGCCAGTGGATTGCCCGAGACCTCGGCAATCAGGCGCGGCAGCACCGGCAGGATCAGCCCGATGCCGATCGCGTCCAACAGCAGCGTGACAAGGATGAAGGCAAACGGCAATCGGCTGGACATCGGGCAACCTGGGGGCAGGGGGTGCCCGGCGGGGCGAGCATACCGCGCCGGTCATGCGCGACAAGGTGCGGCGTAGCGTCAGCGCCGCGCGGAGGGCGGCCGCTGCCCCGGCCCGTGTCCTCAGGCCCCAGACACCCCGGCTTCGGCAAAGGTGGCCATGCCGGAATGGCAGGCCAGCGCCCCTTGCAGCACCCCGATGGCCAATGCGGCACCCGACCCTTCGCCCAGCCGCAGGCCAAGCGACAGCAGCGGCGCCTTGCCCAGATGGTCCAGCAACCGCGCGTGCCCCGGTTCCTGCGATACGTGGCCCGCCAGGCAATGATCCAGCGCGCCGGGGCAGGCACGGTCCAGCACCGCCGCCGCTGCCGTGCAGATGAACCCGTCCAGCAGCACGGGAATGCGCAGGCTGCGTGCCCGCGTGATCGCCCCCGCCATTGCCGCCAGTTCCCGCCCGCCAAGGCAGCGCAGCGCCTCCAGCGGTGCCCCGTGCGCCTGCGGGTGGCGCGCAAGGCCCGCATCTACCGCCGCCGCCTTGCGCGCAAGGCCTGCATCATCCACGCCCGTGCCCCGGCCCACCCAGTCGGCCCCGGCGCCGCCCAGCAGCGCGGCAGCCAGCGCTGCCGCCGAGGTGGTGTTGCCGATGCCCATTTCGCCCGTGACCAATAGGTCGGCGCCCGCGTCGACCGCCGCCCACCCGGCGGACAGCGCGGCGCAGCATTCGGGATCGGTCATCGCCGGGGCGCGGGTGAAATCGGCGGTCGGGCGGTCAAGCTCCAGCGCGGTCACCGTCAGTTTGGCGCCAAAGCAGCGCGCCAGTTGGTTGATCGCCGCCCCCCCGGCGGCAAAGTTTGCCACCATCTGCGCGGTCACCTCGGGTGGAAACGCCGAAACCCCTTGCGCCACCACGCCATGATTGCCGGCAAAGATCGCGATTTGCGGGGCAGCCAGCCGGGGCCGCGCATCACCGCGCCACCCGGCATACCACATCGCCAGATCCTCCAGCCGCCCCAAGGCGCCCGGCGGTTTGGTCAACTGCCCGTTGCGGGCGGCGGCCCCGGCCACGGCGGCGGCATCGGGGCCGGGCAGGGCGCGCAAGGTCTCGGCAAAGGCGGTCAGCGAGGAAAATGTCATGGCTTGTCCGGGTTTGTGCGGTTGTGCCATGGCTAACGCCGGGCGCCCCCACGCGCCAGTGCGGAAAGGACACCCCGATGCCCCACAGCGACACGCGTCTGGTCCGGCTGGCCGACCTTGGCGGCGCTTTTGGTCTGCTCACCCGGTTGCCGCTGGGGGGGCCGGGGCGTGGCGCGGCCAGTTGCTGGGCATGGCCGGTGGCAGGTGCGGTGGTGGGGGCGCTGGCCGGGCTGGCCGGGTGGGGGGCGCTGGCGCTTGGCCTGCCCGTCGGGTGGGCGGCGGCGCTGGTGTTGGCGGTGCAGGCCGCCGCAACCGGCGGGCTGCACGAAGACGGGCTTGCCGATACCTTTGACGGACTGATGGGCGGGCGCGACCCCGCCCGGCGGCTGGAGATCATGCGCGACAGCCGGATCGGGTCATTCGGGGCGCTGGCGCTGATGTTGGTGACCCTGGCGCGCTGGTCGGCGCTGGTGGCGCTGTTGCCGACGGCGCCGTGGGCGGTGGTGGCGGCGGCGGCGGTCAGCCGCGCGGGCATGCCGGTGCTGAT
>JAUXPG010000016.1 GCA_030683915.1 Gemmobacter sp. | reverse complement strand
CGGTGGCGCTGCCGCATCAGAACTAGCGGGGGCTGCACTTTTCAACCCAGACAAGGACGACCAAAAAGCTCGCGAACATGGAGCGTTCGTACTCACCAAATGCATCATTGGAGACCCGACCGCAGTAAATCCTGCGCCCTGCCCTTGAGAACGGCGTTGCGATCGGCGCTGGCGGGCCTGAGCATTGCCCTTGCGCCATTCTCAAGCAATGCTGAAACCAGCATTATTCCAGTAGACGCCGCCCGCGCGGGCCTGCGCGCGGCGTTGGCCGAAGGCCGGCCCGACCATGCCTGGCATCTGGCCCAAGGGCTGATCCGCGCGTTGCCCGGCGACTATGCCGGTCACGCCGGGCTGGCACAGGCCGAGCTGCAGCTGGCGCGCCCTGCCGCGGCGCGCATGGCGGCCCGTGCGGCGCATGCGAGCGCCCGCAACCCCGTGCAACGCTACGAAGCCGCCCTGCTGCTGGCGCAGGCGCATGAGGCGACAGGCGGCATGGGCGCCCCGGTCCTCGCGCAGTACTGGTCGCGCCGGGCCTATGCCTTGGCGCCCGAGGGGGTTTACCGGCAAGCGGCAGCAGGCGAAGTGCAGCGCATCCGCCGCGACAGCCGCCTGTCCCTGCGGCTCGACCTGACCGTCGCGCCAAGCGACAACGTCAACAACGGCACCCGCGCCAGCGTGATCGACTTTTTCGGCCTGCCCATGCAGATCTCGCCGCAAAGCCGCGCGCTGTCGGGCTGGATCGGGCAAGCTGCGCTGGCCGGCCGGTGGCGGCTGGCACAGGGCGCGGCCTCGGCCACACACCTGCGGTTTGCGGCCGTCCATCGCGAGGTGCGGCTGTCGGCCTCGGCCTTGGCCAGCCTCGAGCAATGGCGCCGCGATCAGGCCGCGCTTGGGGCCACGGTCGTGCCGCAGACCGACTATGACTTCTCGGCACTGGAATTTGGGCTCACCCACCGCGGCCAATGGGGCAAGGTGACCGGCGACCTTGGCGTGACGGTCGGGCACAACTGGTTCGCCGGGGCCGACCTGACCGACTATCTGCGGTTCGACCTGTCCGCCGAACGCCCGGTTGCGGCGCGCACCGCACTGTTCGGCGGGGTGGCGCTGGAACGCCAGTGGCGCCACGATTCCGCGTTGCGCGATGCCGACCAGATCACGCTGCAGGGCGGGGTGATGCATCGCCTGAGCTCAGGCGACCGCCTGCGCCTGACCCTTGGCGCACGCGATGTCAGCGCCCGGTCGGTCGATGTGGCGCACCGCGCGCTGTCCGCCCGTTTCGGCTGGGAAAAGGCCGCACCCGTGGCCGGCATCAGGCTGTCGGCGGGCCTGAACGCCGAACGGCGGCGCCATGCCGCATCGCTGCTGGCACCTGCCGGGCGCCGTGATCTTCGGCTTGCAGCGGACCTTTCGCTGACCTTCGAACGGATGGACGTGATGGGCTTTGCCCCCTCGCTTGACCTGTCGGCCACCCGCACCCGGTCGAACCAGCCGGTGCATGACGGGCGTGATCTGGGGCTGACACTTGGCTTTCGATCCGTGTTCTGATGCGGCCCGCCCCGCCGCCGCCGCCTGCCCGTCCGGCGAACGCGCGGGGTGGCGCTGGCGCGTCGGCTGGCCTATCCTGCGCCAAAAGCGACTTGCAAGAGGGGGCCCCGGCCATGACCATCCGTTACCTTCACACCATGGTACGTGTTCTGGACCTGGAAAAGTCCATGGCATTCTACCGTTTGCTCGGGCTCGAGGAAACGCGCCGCTATGACAACGAGGCCGGGCGGTTTTCGCTGGTGTTCATGGCGCCCCCCGGCCAGCCCGAATGCCCGGTGGAACTGACGTGGAACTGGGATGGCGACTCGGGCCTGCCCAGCGACAGCCGCCATTTCGGCCACTTGGCCTATGAGGTGGACGACATCCATGCCACCTGCGCCTATCTGATGGCCAACGGCATCACCATCAACCGCCCGCCCCGCGACGGCCGCATGGCCTTTGTGCGCAGCCCCGACAACGTCTCGGTCGAGCTGCTGCAAAAGGGCGACGCGCTGACGCCGGAGGAACCGTGGCTGAGCATGCCGAACACCGGCCACTGGTAAGCGGCGGGCCGCACCGCAACGGCAGGCGGGCCGCGCACGCGGCCCCCCCTGCGCGGGGCGCGGCATGAAGGCCACCGCCATCGTCACCGTCCGCAACGAAGGCGCGTTCCTGCTGGAATGGCTGGCGCATCACCGGGCCGTCGGGTTCAGTGATTTCCTTGTGTTCTCAAACGATTGTCAGGACGGCACCGACGCCATGCTGGACCGGCTGGCGGCACTGGGCTGGCTGACCCACATGCCCAACCCCGGCCCCCACGCCAAGGGCCCGCAGTGGCAGGCGCTGGCCGCCGCCGACCGTCACCCCCTTGTGCGCGGGGCCGACTGGCTCATGCATCTGGACATCGACGAATTCCTGAACATCCACACGGGCGACGGGCGCCTGCCCGCGCTGCTGTCGGCCTGTCCGGGCGCGACCGGCTTTGCGCTGACGTGGCGCATGTTCGGCAATGGAGGGGTCGATGCCATCGCCGACCGACCCGTAGCCGAAACCTTCCTGCGCGCCGCACCCGAGGTGCTGCACTGGCCGTGGCGGGCGCAACTGATCAAGACCCTGTTCGCCAACGATGGCAGCTTTGGCAGATTGGGCGTCCACCGCCCGCGCAACCTGCGACCGGGGGCCGCGCCCGCGTGGGTTGACGGGTCGGGCCGCCCGCTGCCCCCCGGCTTTGTGCAGGGGCGGGTGTTCACCGATCCGGGCTCTGCGCCCTACGCGCTGGCGCAGATCAACCATTATGCGTTGGGGTCGATGCAGGGGTATCTGGTCAAGGCCGACCGGGGCCGCGCCAACCGCGAGGCGGGCGCCTTTGACCTTGGATATTGGGTCGACCGCAACTTTGCCGATGTCGAAGACCGGACGATCCTGCGCATGGCCGCTGTCAGCGCCCCGCTGCGAGCCGCGCTGCACGCCGACCCGGTGCTGGGGCCGCTGCACCGCGCGGCGGTCGATTGGCGGCGTGCCCGATTTGCCGCGCTGATGGCCGAAGAACCGTGGCGCGCCCTTTATGGTCGGCTGAAGATGACCCCACCCAGCCGCGCCCTGCCCCCCGCCGAGGCCGAAGCGATTCGCCGCATGGGTGCCCCCCCGCCGCGCTGAACAGACTGTTTCCTGCTGCAGCGACAGAATCGCAAAACCGCCGTATTCTGCGCATGCAGGATACGCGATGAAGGGGCATCCTCCGAGGTGCGGAAAGAACAACCACAGGAACCGCCATGACTGACGATATGACCACAGAGCCCCCCGATGCGGACGCCCTGACGCAGGATTGCCTGCAACGGTTGACCCAGATGGGCGATGATCTGGGGCATTTCGAAGCCTTGGGCCGGTCTCATTGGGCGCTGTTCATCGACGAAGGGCCGAATCTGCTGGTTAGCTTCGAATCGCTTCAGACACTGACCGACCTTGGCCCCGACCGGCTGCCGCAATCGCACGAGGTCGCACGCGCGGCGGGCTGGTCGTATCTGTGCCTGATCGCCGACGGGCCGACCTTTTATCGCGATGCGCGGGTGTGGGGCTATTTCGACCGCCTGATTGACGACGGATTCTTCGAGGATTTCGATCAGGTCACGTTTTTCGGGGCCGGACAGGGCGGGTATGCGGCCTGCGCCTATTCCGTCGCGGCGCCGGGGGCGACGGTGCTGGCCATCCGCCCGGTCGCCACGCTGGACCCGGATGTGGCCGGATGGGATGGCCGGTTCACCACGGCCCGGCGGCTGGATTTCCGCAGCCGCTTTGGCTATGGGCCCGACATGATCGACGGCGCGGCGCGGGTCTTTGTGGTCTATGACCCCGAGGTGGACGAAGACGCGATGCACGCCGCCCTTTACCGCAAGCGGTTCGTGACGCGGCTGACCTGCCGCCACCTTGGCCATACGCCTGACACGGCGCTGGCGGAAATGGGCCTGCTTGGCCCGCTGATATCGGCGGCGGCCGACGGGACGCTGGACCGGATGCACTGGGCAAGGGTCTGGCGCGCCCGGCGCGACCATCCCAACTGGCTCCGCAGCGTCGTCGTGCGGCTGATCGACGGGCCAAGCCGCCGACGCGAAGGCATCTTCCTGCGCGCGGCCTTGCAGCGGGTGCCGGGGCATCGCCGGATGCGCAAACGGTTCGACGAACTGACCCAGATCCTTGCGCGCGACGGGATCGAGCTGCCACCCGCCCGGACCTGACCCGGGCTGACCTGCCGCACGCCGCGTCAGGCGCCCAACCGCGCGCGCAACCGCGCGGCTTCGGCGTCAAACGCAGCTTCCAGCACCGGATCGATCCCGCGGCACCCGGCGATCACCCGTTCGGCCCAGTCCAGATAGGCGCGGCGGCGCGGCATGTCCCAGTCGGGCGGGCTGTCACACAGCGCGGCCAGATTGGCAGCCTTGTCGGCCAGCTTGATCCGGCGCGCCTGCAGGCTTTTGCCCGCGACATCGCGTTCCTGCAGCGCCTTGCGCTCGGCCTTGGGCAGGGACTTGTCGTCAGTCACCTCGAGCACCAGCGCCGCGACCGCCGGACCGAACAGCGCAGCAATGTCTTCGGCGGTGCCATCGGTATCTTCGATCACGTCATGCAGCAGCGCTCCGATGACAAGTGTCTCGTCGGCGTGCGGGCTGCGGGCGACGCGGGCCGCGACCTCGATCACATGGTTGACATAGGGTTCGCGCGCGGCTCCGGCGCGGGTCTGTCCGGCGTGGCGGCGGGCGGCATAGTCACAGGCTTGCATCAAATACTGCATGGTCTCTCCTGTCCGGCCGGACGGTCGCGGCCCGAACGGGCAACGACCGGCACAGGGCGCCGGATTGATGGACGTGGAAATGAGGGGGGGTGCATTGCCCCGAGTCGAGGCGTGCAGTGGAAGGATGCGCGCCCTCTCGCGGAAATGCAAGGCCCACCCGGCATCCCCACTGGAAAAACGCGCGCCCTTGCGCTAGGGGGCAGGGCATGACCCGCACGCTTACCATCCCCCGCCCCGACGACTGGCACCTGCACCTGCGCGACGGCGCGATGCTGCAAGGGGTGCTGCCCGAAACCGCGCGCCACTTCGCCCGCGCGATCGTCATGCCCAACCTTGTGCCCCCCGTGGTCACTGCGGCCGATGCCGCCGCCTACCGCAGCCGCATTTTGGCCGCCCTGCCCGCCGGCATGACGTTCGAGCCGCTGATGACGCTCTATCTGACCGAAGGCACCGAACCCGCCGATGTGGTGGCGGCGGCCCGGTCGGGGCTGGTCAAGGCGGTCAAGCTTTATCCCGCCGGTGCGACCACCAACAGCCACGGCGGCGTACGCGATCTGGACCGCGTGCGCGGCGTGCTGGAGGCGATGGCCGAGGCCGGTCTGCCGCTGTGTGTGCATGGCGAGGTGACGACCGCCGAGGTTGACATCTTCGACCGCGAGGCGGTGTTCATCGACACGGTGCTCGACCCGCTGCGCGCCCGCGTGCCCGGCCTGCGGGTGGTGATGGAACATATCACCACGCGGCAGGGCGTAGACTATGCGCGGTCGGTGCCGCAGGGCCTCGCGGCCACCATCACCACGCACCACCTCATCATCAACCGCAACCACATCCTCGTGGGCGGGATCAAACCGCATTACTATTGCCTGCCGGTCGCCAAGCGCGAGGAACATCGCCTTGCCCTGCGCGAAGCGGCGACCAGCGGGGACGCGCGGTTCTTTCTGGGCACCGACAGTGCGCCCCATATCGACGCGCTCAAGGAACACGCCTGCGGCTGTGCGGGCTGCTTTACCGCGACCAACACCATGCCCCTGCTCGCGCATGTGTTCGAGGAGATGGGCGCGCTGGACCGGCTGGAAGGCTTTGCCAGCCGCAATGGCCCGGCCTTTTATGGCCTGCCGGTGAACGACGCGACCCTGACGCTGGTCAAGCGCGACAGCGCAACGCAATGGCCCGCCAAGATTGAAACCGGCGCGGGCCCGGTCACGGTGTTCGACCCCGGCTTTCCGGTGTTCTGGGACGTGGCCGGGTGACAACCGGCCCCGCAGGCGCGCGTCAGCCCAACAGGCGGGCGTGCTCTTGCAAGGCGAAGCGGTCGGTCATGCCGGCCACATAATCCGCCACGATGCGGGCAAGCGCGGTTTCACTGCCCGCCGCCGCCACGTCCTGCCGCCATTCCTCGGGCAGCAGGTCGGGCTGCGCCATGAACAGCGGGAACAGATCGGCGATCACCGCCGAAACCCGTGCGCGTTCCACCATGACCGAAGGCGCACGGTACATCCGGGTGAACAGGAACGCCCGGATCACTTTCAGTTCCTGATACAGCGGCTTGGAAAACCGGATCACCGTGCCCTCCATCGCGCGGATGTCCTCGACCGAGCGGGGCTGCGCCGCCTCCAGCCGGTTGCGCGCGACCGCGATCACGTCTTCGACCATCACACCGAACACCCGGCGCAGCGCCTCGTGGCGACGGCGCATGCGGTCCAGACCGGGGTGCGCGCGGTCCACCGCCTCGAACGCGGGGCCGGTGACCGGCAACGCCATCAGATCATCTTCGCTGAACAGGCCCGACCGTAGCCCATCATGCAGGTCGTGGTGCGAATAGGCCACGTCGTCGGCAATGGCCGCGACCTGCGCCTCGGCGCTGGCGAAGGTGTGCAGTTCCAGGTCCCAGTCGGCATTCGCCTCGGCCAGCGCATAGGGCAGCGGGTCGCGGGCATGCTTTTGGTCAGCAAAGGGGCCGATGACCGGGCCGTTGTGCTTGGCAATCCCTTCCAGACACTCCCACGTCAGGTTCAGCCCGTCGAACCCGGCATAATGCCGCTCCAGCCGCGTCACGATCCGCAGCGCCTGCGCGTTGTGGTCAAACCCGCCGTAGGGCGCCATCAGCGCCGCCAGCGCATCCTCGCCGGTATGGCCAAAGGGGGTGTGGCCCAGATCATGCGCCAGCGCCACCGCCTCGGCCAGATCGGTGTTCAGCCCCAGCACCCCCGCGAGCGTGCGCGCGACCTGCGCCACCTCGATCGAATGGGTCAGGCGCGTGCGATAATAGTCGCCTTCATGTTCGACAAAGACCTGCGTCTTGTGTTTCAGCCGCCGGAAGGCGCTGGAATGGATGATGCGGTCGCGGTCCCGCTGGAACGGGCTGCGAAACGTGCTGATGCTTTCCGTGTGCCGGCGACCACGGCTCAGGTCCGGCAAGCAGGCGTAAGGGGCGAACATCGGCGGCTTCCTTGTCGCGGGGCTTGGGAAAGCCTATATTCGCTGCGTGACAGCATTGCCAGCATGGATGGCCCCCCGATATGACGCTGACCCTTCCCCCCACCGTGACCGACCGCGCCTATGCCCGCCTTGCGGAAATCGCCGAGGCGACGGGACAGG
Organism: Gemmobacter sp.; assembly: GCA_030683915.1. GTDB lineage: Bacteria > Pseudomonadota > Alphaproteobacteria > Rhodobacterales > Rhodobacteraceae > Wagnerdoeblera. The sequence continues at coordinate 8,647 of JAUXPG010000016.1, read as the reverse complement.
TGCGGCCCCTGCGCGTGGCCGTCGAAGGGGGCGGATGTTCAGGCTTTCACTATGATATCAAGCTCGACGATCCCGCGCCCGAAGATCTGGTGCTGGAACGTGACGGGCTGCGCGTGCTGGTCGACCCGGTGTCGTTGCCGTTCCTTGCCGGGGCGCGCATCGACTTTTCGGACGAACTCATCGGCGCCCGGTTCATCATCGACAACCCCAACGCCTCAAGCTCCTGTGGCTGTGGCACCAGTTTTTCGGTCTGACGTCACGGCGGCGCGCAAGGCGGGGTAGACCTCGGCATCGACCCAGTAATTCGTGTGCCCGCCTGCGGGGACCGGGCATTCCAAGGGCCAAGTGCCCGCCGTGTCGATATGGGTGCCCACGAAATCATCGACCCGAAAGATGTTCGTCCACCCCGCCAGCACCCCGCCGGGCGCCAGATTGGGGCGGTCGCGGTGGGCGGGAAAGCTGGCCGGGAAATAGCGGTTGTAGATGTGGGTATAAGGCGACCCCATCGTGACCAGCCGCATCTCGCGCCCCTTGGTCCAGTGCAGACCGTAACGGTCGATGGTATCCAGCGCGATTACGGTGCCCTGACTGTGCGCCACGATCACCACGCGTTCGGGGTTTTCGTTTGCCAGCAGTTCGGCCATCAGCGTGGCCAGCCGGTCCTGGATCCGCTCGCGCAGCCAATAGCCGCGGGGCATCTTGTCGTCTTCGGGGTCGGGCAGCGTGCCTGTGGTCGCAAGCGCGGTGTGCGCCAGCCGGGCGCGGCCCAGCCAACCCAGCCCCATGCGTTCCAGCAGCGTGCGCGACGGTGGCCGCGCGGGGGCGGCGTTCACCGGATGCGACAGCCACGAATAGCTGTTGAGATAGACCAGCACATCGGTGGCAATGTCGATGCCCATCGCGACCGGGCGGCGCAAGGCCCCGACAACCACCGCCGCGACCGTCGCAATGCCCGCCAGCATGTAGGGCGACACCTTCTGCACCTGCGACACAAGGTCAGGCGCCATCACCCTGGCCCCCACCAGCACCGCCAGAGCGACGAGAAAACTTTCCATCAGCCCGATCACCGACGGCGCCACGATCAGCCGGTGCCGCCGGGCCAGCGCGTCGGGCGTCTGCATGTAGCGGCTTTCACCGCCGGCCATTTCCTGCCGCGCACGCAGCGCAACCATCCCGGCCGCCAGCACCGTCAGCACCAGAAACCCCGCCGCCGGGGCCACCATCGCCAGCGCGGCCTCGACCGTGCCATCGGTGGGCAGCGCCCGAAGCGGCAGCTGCATCAGCGTGCCCCAAACCGCCGCGATCAGCACGAAAGACAGCACGGTCATCAGCCCGATGGCGGCGGCCAGAAAATCGGTGTCGCGCGGGCGTCCCGGCCAGACCCGCTTGGCCGCCAGCAGAAGCAGTCCCGCCCCGACCGCAAGCGCCCAGACCGCCACCACCGCATCGACCAGCACGGTGCCCAACACCTGCACCGCCCGCACCGCCGCCGGGGCCGACGGGTCCTGCATCAGGGCCAGCCCCGCCACCGCGCGCCCATCGGCCCAGATCAGCACCGGCACCAGCACGCCGCAGATCATCAGCCAGTCCGCCAGATGCCGCAGCAGATAGGCATGCGACATCCGCCCCAGCAGCCAGCCCGCCCCGACCGCGCCCAGCGCGATGGACCAGACCGGCCCCAGCGCCACCAGCGTGCCAACCCCGCTGACCACCGCCAGAGCCACCAGCGCGGCCCCCGCCACCACCGGCACGCCTTCCATCGGCGTCGCCTTGCGCCCCGGCGCCACGATCCGCACCGCCGCCGCTGCCGACAACCCGGTCCCGGCGATCAGCACCAATGCCACCGCCCACCCCGGTATCCCTGCCGTCGCGCCGATCAGCCAGCCATGCAGCGGCGCCAACCGGATCAGCCCCTCGGTCAGCAAAAGCCCGCCAAGCAGCATCAGGTTCAGCGCGAACACCGGGCCATGCAGCACCAGCGCCGCCATCGAGGCAAGCCGCCGCATCCTCCGTGCGCCCCGCCCATCGCCCGGCCAGACCGAGGCCGCGTTTTCCCGGATGGCGTGGCTCAGCCCCAGCACGACCCGCACGAACCCGAGCACGACGCGCACCAGATCGCCGCCGGTGCCGGAAATGTCGCCCCAATAGAAATCCGCCACCACTCGTTCGCGCTGCGGCTGGCCATCGTTGCGCCCGGTGTCATAGGCGCGGTAGCGCCGCACCCGTGCGCCAAAGGTGGCAAACAGACCGCCCCGCGCATGGCGGGCCGGTTCCCTCAGGTGGAAATCATCCGACGAATGCGGCCGCCAGTCGGCCTCGGCCGCCGGCGCGCGCGGGGCGGTCCGGTCCTGCCTGCGCCGGATGCGGGTTTCGGGCGCCATCTCGGGGTCAGGGTCCAGCGCCAGCGACAACAGGTCGGTGCTGGTGCCCGCCTCGCGCACGCCCACGCCATGCACTACGACAACCAGTTCCTTGTGCAGCCGCATCGGTCGGCCCCGCGACCCGTCAGGCGCGTCACCCTTGACCTGCCGATCCATCCTGCACCCCCGCCCCAGCCACCGCGCGCGCCTCGCCTTGCGGTTGCACCACCTTAGGCGGACAGGGGGCGCGGGCAAGTGGGGAATGCCGCACCCCTTTCCCCGCCCGCCGCTTTCCTGTAAGCGCGCAGGCGCGCCGCCTTGGTGCGCAAGGATGGGAGGCCATTATGGGCTACAGGGTTGTCGTTGTCGGGGCCACGGGGAACGTGGGCAAGGAAATGCTCAACATCCTCGCGGAACGCGAGTTTCCGGTGGACGAGATCGTGGCGCTGGCGTCGCGCAAGTCGCTGGGCACCGAGGTCAGCTTCGGCGACCGCACGCTCAAGACCAAGGACCTGGATACCTTCGACTTCACCGGCTGGGACATTGCGCTGTTCGCCATCGGGTCGGACGCCACCAAGGTCTATGCCCCCAAGGCCGCCTCGCAAGGGTGCGTGGTGATCGACAATTCGTCGCTCTACCGCTACGACCCCGCCATCCCGCTGATCGTGCCCGAAGTGAATGCCGATCAGGTGGTGCATTACAAGAACAAGATGATCATCGCGAACCCGAACTGTTCGACCGCGCAGATGGTCGTGGCGCTCAAGCCGCTGCACGACCGCGCGCGGATCAAGCGGGTGGTTGTTTCGACCTACCAGTCAGTGTCGGGCACCGGCAAGGAGGCGATGGACGAGCTGTGGAACCAGACCAAAGGCATTTTCGTGCCCGGACAAGAGGTTGCGCCCAAGGTCTATCCCAAGCAGATCGCCTTCAACGTCATCCCCCACATCGACGTCTTCCTGGATTCCGGCGAGACCAAGGAAGAATGGAAGATGGTCGCGGAAACCAAGAAGATCCTTGATCCGAAAATCAAGGTGACGGCGACCTGCGTGCGCGTGCCGGTGTTCGTCGGCCATTCCGAAGCCATCAACATCGAGTTCGAGGATTATCTCGACTGGGAAGAGGCCACCGACATCCTGCGCGAGGCGCCGGGCGTGCTGGTGATCGACAAGCGCGAACCGGGCGGCTACATCACCCCCATCGAATGCGTGGGCGAATACGCCACCTACATCAGCCGCATCCGTCAGGACGAAACCGTGGAAAACGGGCTGAACCTGTGGTGCGTCAGCGACAACCTGCGCAAGGGCGCCGCGCTCAACGCGGTGCAGATTGCCGAAGTGCTGGGCAACCGCTGCCTGAAAAAGGGCTGATCCCCCGCACTGCGACACCCACCCCCGGTGTCGCGGGTCGCATCAGCGGCGGTGCGGCGGGCGCAGAACGCCCTGTTCGGTCACGATCAGATCAAGCGGCTGATCGGTCGGCTCCAGCGGCAGATCGGCCATTTCCTGCGCCGCATAGGCAAAGCCGATCGCCAGCACCTCGCCTGCCGCGCGCAGGCGCTCCAGCGTGCGGTCATAGAACCCGCCGCCATAGCCCAGTCGGAACCCGCTTGCGTCAAACGCGACCAGCGGCACGATCAACACCTGCGGCACCAGCCAGTCGCCCGCCTCCGGGATGCGCGCGCCAAAGGCGCCGTCCACCATCACGCAGCCGGGCGACCAAGCCCGGAACGCAAGCGGCTGACCCTTGCCCACAATGACCGGCACGCAGACCGGCCCGCCATGGGCCGCCATCACCGGCAAGGGGTCGATTTCGGATCGCATCGCCATGTAACCGGCCAACACCTTGCCCGCATGGGGTGCCAGCACCTCCGCCAGATGGTCGCACGCCGCACCGGGCCCGATGGCATGGGCCGCCGCCCGCGCGCGAAAGGCGGCGGTGCGCGCGGCAGCCTTGGCGCTGGTCAGGTCCACGCCGGTCACAGCAGCATCAACGTGGCAAAGCCGAGAAAGGCGAAAAAGCCCATCACATCGGTCAGCGTGGTCACAAACGTGCCCGAGGCAAGCGCCGGGTCAAACTTCAGCCGGTTCAGCGTAAGCGGCACCAGCACGCCACCCAGCGCGGCCACCACCTGATTGCAGATCATCGCCAGCCCCAAGACCACCCCCAGCAGCGGATCGGAAAAGATCAGCGCCCCGGCAGCCCCAAGGATCACCGACAACCCCAACCCGTTCAACACCCCTGCCCCGAGTTCGCGCAACACCACCCGCCGCGCGTTCGCCGTGGTCAGCGACCGCGTGGCAAGGCCCCGCACCGCCACCGCCAGCGACTGCGTGCCGGCAATCCCCCCGGTTGACGCAACAATCGGCATCAGCGCGGCCAGCGCCACCAAGGCGGAAATCGTCGCCTCGAACTGCGAAATCACCATGGCCGACAGCGACGCGGTGAACAGGTTCACCACCAGCCACGGCAAGCGCTGCCGCGCGGTGGCAATCGCCCCGTCGTTCACGCTTGCCTCGTCGCCCACCCCGGCCAGACGCAGCACGTCTTCCTCGTGTTCCTCGTCCAGCACCGACATCGCGTCGTCGATGGTGATGACCCCCACCAACCGCCCCGCGGAATCCACCACCGGGCACGAGATCAGGTGATACTGATTGAAGATATAGGCCACCTCACTGTCGGGCATGGTGGCGGCGAGAGTGCGGAAACTCTCCTCCCTCAGGTCCGCAAGCCGCACGTCACGCCGCGCCGACAGGATACGGCCCAAGGTGACATAGCCCGACGGCTTCATCCGCGGGTCCACCAGCACGACGTGGTAGAACTGGTCCGGCAACCATTCCTCGGCGCGCAGGAAGTCGATGGCCTCGCCCACGGTCCAGTGCGAGGGCGCGGTCACCACCTCCCGCTGCATCAGGCGACCGGCGGTGTTTTCCGGATAGGCCAGCGACTGTTCGACCGCCGCGCGGTCCTCTGCCTCCAGCGATTGCAGGATGCGCTCCTGCGCCGGTTCCTCCAGATCCTCCAGAATGTCGACCACATCGTCGGAATCGAGTTCGCGCACCGCATCGGCCAGCACGTCGGGCGCAAGGCTCGCGATCACTTCCTCGCGAATCGACTCGTCGATTTCCGACAGGATGTCGCCGTCGATCTCCCGGCCCCAGATCGCGAGCAACGCCGCGCGTTCCGCAGCGCCGATCTGCTCCAGAACGTCAGCAATATCGGCGGCATGCAAAGGGTCCAGCATGGCGACAAGCGCCGCCGCATCCCGGGCCTCCAGCGCCGCACGGACCGCGCCGATGATCGGGCGGCGGGTCTGATCGATGTCATCCGCCATGTCGCGCCCTTTCCATTGCCAGCAGGGCGGAACCTTAACGGAAGGTGTTTCAGGAAAACAGGGGCAATGGGGAAATTTACCGCGCGCGCGAAACCCGTTACGGTGGCTAGGTTTGTAAACAAGGGGATACGGGGCCATGGCGGAACTGCTGACCGGACAGGTGCTGCGCTTTCACGCCGATCCCTTCACCGCAGGGCCGGAGGCGGCGGTGATCGACACCGATGGCGCGGTGCTGATCGAGGGCGGCCTCATCCGCGCGGTCGGCCCGGCGGTCGCCTTGCGCGCTGCCCATCCGCAGGTGCCGGTCACCAGCCACGGGCGAAACCTGATCTCGGCGGGCTTTGTTGACGCGCATGTCCATTACCCGCAAACCGCGATCATCGCCTCATGGGGCAAACGGCTGATCGACTGGCTGAACCTTTACACCTTCCCCGAGGAAATGCGGCTGGCCGACCCGGCCTATGCCGCCACCATCGCCGCGCGGTATTTCGACCTGACGCTGGCGCATGGCACCACGACGGTGTGCAGCTACGCCACCATCCACCCGACCAGCGTCGATGCCTTTTTCGAGGCGGCACAGGCGCGCGGGCTTCGCGCCCTGACCGGCAAGACCTGCATGGACCGCAACGCCCCCGAGGGGCTGCGCGACACCCCGCAATCGGCCCATGACGATTCGGCCCGCCTGCTGGCGAAATGGCACGGGGTGGACCGGCTGTCCTATGTCATCACGCCGCGGTTCTCGCCCACCTCGTCGCCCGAACAGCTTGAGGCGCTTGGCGCGCTGTGGGCGGAAAACCCCGGCTGCCTGATGCAGACCCACCTGAGCGAACAGACCGACGAAATCGCATGGGTCAAATCGCTCTATCCCACCGCGCGCGATTATCTGGACACCTACGAACGCTTCGGGCTGGTCGGCCCCGGCGCGGTGTTCGGCCATGCGATCTGGCTGGAAGACCGCGAAAAGGCGCTGCTGCGGGAACGCGATTGCGCGCTGGTGCATTGCCCGACCTCGAACACCTTCATCGGCTCGGGCCTTTTCGACATGGGCGGGCTCAAGGCCGCCGGGCACCGCATCGGACTGGCCACCGACACCGGGGGCGGATCGTCATTTTCCATGCTGCGCACGATGGCGGCGGCCTATGAAGTGGGCCAGTTGCGCGGCCGCGCCCTCCACCCGGCGGAACTGTGGTGGCTGGCGACCCAAGGCGCGGCGCAGGCGCTGCGGCTGGATGACCGCATCGGCAACATCGCGCCGGGACTGGAGGCCGATCTGGTGGTGATCGACCTTGCCTCCACCCCCGCCATCGCGCAGGCCACCGCCCGCGCCGAGGACCTGTGGCAAGCGGCGTTCCCCACCATAATGATGGGCGATGACCGGGCGGTTTCGGCGGTCTATGTCGGGGGTCGGCGCATCTGACGCTGACCAAAACCGAACATCTACGCCCGGTTCCGAACCAAGATCAGCGGCTCATATTTCCGAAATCCAACCTTTCGGGCTTTGGGGGCCACAATGGCCCCCGCCCCCCTCATTCAGCCGCCAACGTCCACGTCACAGTGACGTTGACGGTATAGCTGACCTCGCCGCCCTGCACCGGCACCGCCGCCGAATCCATCGCGGCGCCCATGCGGTACATCGGCCGCGGGTCCACCATGTTGCCCGCCTCGGTGATCTCCTGCACCGCGCCCAGTTTGACCCCGGCAGCCCCCGCCATCATCTCGGCCTTGCGCCGCGCATCCTGCACGGCCTTCACCCGCGCCGCATCCAGCGCCGCGCCGGTTTCGGACAGGCCAAAGTTCAGCCCGTGAAATGTGTTGGCGCCGTCGCTGACCGCCTGATCCAGCACCGCGCCCAACCGCGCCAGATCCCGCACCCGCACGGTCAACATGTTCGACACCTCATACCCCACCAATCGGGGCGGCTGGCCTTCGCGCGGATATTCCATCTGCGGCCCAAGGCTCAGCCCCGAGGTTTGCAGGTCGCGCTCGGCAATCCCGGCAGCCTTCAGCCGCTCCAGCACCGCCGCCAGCCGAGCGGTATTGGCGGCCAGCGCCTCGGCCGCCGTGGCGGCCTGCGTCTGCACGCCCAACGTGATGGTCGCCATGTCGGGTGCGGCATCCACCCGGCCTTCGCCCGTCACCGATATCCGGCGATCCGGCGTCTCGGCCAGTGCGGGCACAACCACCAGATGCGCCGCCAGCAGCACCGCCAGAACCTTGGCCGTTTTCAATCGCATCGCACGTCTCCTTTTTTCAGCAGTGACCGTCTTGTGACGCATCGCAGACCGCAAAGCTTGGCGGATTTTCTTTCATTCGGCAATTTCCTGCTATAGGAAACGCGTGACACCGTCCTGACCTGTCACGCCGGGGCCGGACCCTGTAATAGTGAACGCATGAAGCCTTCTTTCGCCTTGACGCTCAGCCACGAGAGCATCGGCCTGATGCACCGCACGCCGCAGGGCTGGGTGTCCATCGGAACCGTCGCAACCGACGACCCGGATCTGACCGGGGCGCTGGATTACCTGCGCCGGACGGCGCTGGGTCTGGAACCGCAGGGGTTCGCCACCAAGGTGGTGATTCCCAACACCGAAATCCTCTATGACGTCCTGCGCGCGCCGGGCCCCAAGCCCGCACAGCGCCGCGCCCAGATCGCCGCCGCCCTGGAAGGGCGCACGCCCTACACGCTCGACGAACTGACCTTCGACTGGTCGGGCACCGGCGACGAGGTGCATGTCGCCATCGTCGCCCGCGAAACGCTGGCCGAGGCCGAGGCCTTCGCCACCGAACACGGCTTCAATCCGGTGTCCTTCGTCGCCATTCCCGCCCCCGGCGGGTTCGCGGCAGAACCGTGGTTCGGCCAGACCAGTTGTGCGCCCGACCTTCTGGCGCCCGGCGAAAAGGTGGTGCGCGATCAGGACCCGATCCGCCCGGTCCAACGCGCGCCCGCGAAGGCTGCGAA
>JAUXPG010000010.1 GCA_030683915.1 Gemmobacter sp. | reverse complement strand
GGCCCTGTCCATTTTGCACAAAGCCTTGCACAAACCCTTGCACAAAGGGTCCGCAAGGCCCCCGGCAAAACGGCCTGGTTTTCCGACCGGCGAAGGCACCTCCCACCCGAGGAGGCCTGCATGACCAACCCTACCCCCTATCTCGAACTTCGCCCCACCGGATATTTCTGGCGCCGCCGCGTGCCCGTGGCGATGTCCTCACGCTATTCAAACCCGTTTTTTTGTTTTCCGCTCAAGACCGACCTCCTCCGCGAAGCCGCAGCTGTCGCTGGTCGCATTACCGCGATCTCCGACATCTGCTTCCGCGCAGAGATCGCCGTGCCGCCCGATGTGATGACAAGACTGCTTGTGACCTACGCCCGACTCGAAATCGAGACGGCCGACAGGATCCGTGCCCTCACCGGCCCCCGCAGCCGCGCGGCGGCCGACGCCTCCCTCGCGGTGGAAGCGGCCATTCGCGCCTCGCTGCGCGACGCGATCCTGCGGTGCGAACGGGACCCGGCGCTGCGCGCCATCGAGTCCACGGCGCGCCATCTTGGTCTTACCCTCGCCGGCGATGACGAGGACATGCCGGTGCTGGCCGACAAGATGCTGCGGCTGATGCTGGAAGTGTCCGAAGAGCGCGAGCGCCGCGCCCGGGGCCATTTTGCCGAAAGCCAGCCATTTCTGGCTCTGGCCCTCTCTGAGATCTCCGCGCCTCCCGCCCCGTCGATGATGCCGCAGAGCGCGCTGGCACAGGGCAGCACCGGAACGTGCCACCTGCCCTCCCCCGATCCAGTCCTCCTCGATGCGGAATGTTCCCCATCAATCCGCGCGCCGCTCGCCGATAAGGCTCTTGCACAGGAGCCGTCACCATCGCCGGTTTTTGCCACGCGGCGCAGACCCGACGCAGGCCCCGCCACGGCTGGATTGGAAGCCCTTCGACCCGTCGCGCCACCGCCAGAGCGGTCCGCCCTTGATCCGGACAGCCCCACGTCCAGCGGATGTTCGTCTCATCAGGTCCTGTTTGAAGGCGCTGATTGCACCGTCCAGTTCGCCAGCGCCGATTATCTGGCCTCAGCAACCGCCGTCGAGCCGACGCTTCTCGAACTTTTCGACGAATGGTTCGCGTCTCAATCGAAAGGGATCATCCAGCAAGGTCATCTCCAGATCGTCGACAAGGCCGTTGGTGAAAACTTCCAGCGCAACGGCGGCACAACTGGCCCCTCGCGCAAATTCCTGATGTCCGGCCTGGGAAGAAAGCGCATGTCAGAAACCTCCCATCAGGATTGGCAGGACCTGACATCGATGATGCTGCGGATGCCACGGGATCATGGCAAGTCAAAGGGCGACAAGGACAAGACCTGCGAGCAACTGATCGTCGAAGCCGATGCCAAGGACGCAGCGATGGTCCGAAAGCTGCTGAAAGCCACCAACACGCCGACGAAAACCACAGGCAAGGAACGGAAACTGGTGCCACCGAAGTTGGTCAAACGGATGACGCCACGGACTGTGCAACGCCATCAGACGACCCTGTCGTCGGCCTTCAAGATGGCTGTGGCTCGGGGCCGCATAGAGGTCAACCGGTTCGCAGGCTTCGTTCTGAAGGACAAGACCGTTGACAAGATGAGCAGCGCAACCGCTGACACCACGCGCAAGCTCTGGGGCGACGAATTCCAGCGACTTCTCTCGACCTCGATCTGGAACGCGTCCTCCACCCGGATCGACGACGAGCGCTACTGGGCGCCCCTCATCGCCCGCCTGATGGGGCCGCGGAGCGAAGAAATCCTGCAAGCCAATGTGGCCGATGTCCGCTGTTCGAATGGCCTGTGGTACCTGGAAATCCGGCAAGGCACCGGTCAGAGCCTGAAAAGCGAAAACGCCCGCCGCATGCTGCCGATCCACTCGCAGCTGATCGAGCTTGGCTTCCTCGCACTGGTGGAACATCAGCGCCAGTGCGGTGAGAAGCGGCTGTTCCCCCGGGCAACCCGGTCAAAGACCAAAAAGGCGACCTACACAGCGAATTTCACCAAGAACTTCACCTACTATCGGAGAACCCATGGCGTTTACGAAGAGCACATGGATTTCCACGCCCTGCGCACGACGTTCAACTCGTCCTTGGTCGGGAATGGTGTGCCAGATACCGCAAGACGCTACCTGATGGGCCATAAGAACCCCGATGTCGGAATTACAAACTATTTGCCCGCAGGCTTCCCGCTCGAGACACTCAAAGCCTTTATCGAACAGGTACAACTGGACCTGTCCATGGTGACACAACGCTTTGGCAGTGGCGCACAAGCGCAAAGGCGACCGGTTCTGGCGGTATCGAACGTCCAACCGATGACGCGGAGGGCCCGCGATCGCGCCGCCTCCTGACGGAAACCCGGCAAACGACAGGCCAGCGATCACGATAGAACCGCCCCCCGCCGAGCGGCGGGGGGCGTCGTCTTGTCGGTTTTCTGAGCAGCAGAAAGGGGGTTGGGGGATGACAAGACGACGCCCACCCTACCCGTTCACCTCCTTCACAAAATCACGATTTGTCGTTCCGCCAGGATCGCATCGATGACGGCCTGGCGGGCTTCCAGAAGGCCTTTCAACACTTCGCCCAGACGGCGGACGCGATCTTGCTCGATGTCGAAGAACGGGTGCTGCCCGGTATTTTCGCGCAGGAAGAAATCCCCGTAGCCATGCCGATAACCGTCGAGAGTTTGCCGGATTGCCGACATCATGAGCGCGAGCGGATGGTCGTCGGCCCGACCGAAGACCTCACCCGCCGCGAAACGCGCCAGCGTGGCGTTCAGCAGCGGATCCAGCGCAGCCGTGTGTTCGACAGCGGTGTCGGGCCAGATACTCGCCAGCTCGCGTCCGTAGCGGACCGCTTCGATCGCAGTCAGTTCAACGGCTTGCGGCTTTGAGAATGCGCTCATTTCAAATCTCCTGTTGGCTTTGAAAGCGGGAGCACGGTCACGCTGCGACATCGAATTCGTCCACTTCGATGAGATCTTCGATGATCAGCGCGCGCAGGCAGTCGCGCAGGCCGTCCGTAACCAGACAGATGTCGGCGACCACGGAGTCGGCCGGATTGATGAGCGAGAAGTAATACGCGGCAGGAGAGTCGAAGTCCGCTACATCGTCGAGCGACAGCAGCCGATGCAAGGCCAAAAGTTCGCGCGAGATCCAGCGCGTAAAGCGTGCCTGCGGCACCGAGATCGCTGCATGCAGGGCTCTGAAACGGCGCGCCGCGTCTGGTCCACCCAGCAGCGCGCAGGCATTCTCCAGACCGTCGCGGTGTTCAGACAGATAGACGAAAAGCTGCATGACCGCAGCCGAGAGTGCAAAATGAAACATGGTCGAGGTTCCTTGGCCCGCGCCACCGTGGCGAGGGGTCAAGATAAAAACTTCGGTTTTTCGGGACCTTAGGAACCTATGAAGGGCGCCGTTTCCTTGCGCTGGCTTCACTCAAGGAGCCAGCGCAAGGAAATGGCGTCACTTACATCTTTGTATCTCGGCTCTGCTGCGCCTTGCACCATGACACCAAAGCCTTCGTGCAGACTGCGGGGTTTTAACCGACGGGCATCGGTCGGAAAGCAAATTATGCGCTGCCTGATTTTCATCGAAGAAATCAAAACCCGTGCTTGCCTGCGCCTCTGCAGGACAGCAGGTCTCCCCGGGCGTCTTCGCGCGGCCCATACCGCCCCTAGGTCCGACAATCGTGCCCTCCGTCGAATGGCGTCCGCAAATCTGTTGCCCGGCGCCTAAGCGTGCCATAACACTGGAACAATCGTCGGATTATGTGACTGGATTACATGCCTTTTCGGCGTTGTTGCGTAACTCACGCCTGAGGCGTGGCTGCCCCTTTCCCCATCGACGTCAGGCGACGCGGACAATCTCGGC
>JAUXPG010000455.1 GCA_030683915.1 Gemmobacter sp. | reverse complement strand
GGCACCTTGCCACACAGGGTCACCCTTGGCGCGGTCGAGTGCCAGCACCTGCCCTGCCGAGGTCGGCATCACCACCAGACGGTCAGTGACCGCGGGGGCGATACCGCCCAACAGGCCCGCCGACTGGCGCACGCCCGAATTGACCCATTTCAGCTTGCCGTCGGCGGCGTTCACCGCCCAGCCCGTCGCATCGCGCCCCGCCACATAGACCGTGCCGCCCATGACCGCAGGTGCGCCCGACACCGGGCCGTCGAACCGCTGGCGCCAAAGCACCGCTCCCGTAGCGGGGTTCAGGGCGATCAACTCGCCAAAGCCGGTGGTGACGAACAGTTTGCCGTCGCCCACAGCCAGCCCGCCGCCCGAAGCGGCATCCGGGCTTTCGCCAACAGGCGTCACGTCAAAAGACCAAAGCGCCCCGCCCGACGCCGCCGAAAGCGCGGTCAGCCGGTTGCGCGCATCCATCGCGAACAAGGTTCCCCCAGCCACGACCGGCGCCACCGACAGCCGGGCGCGACGCGAACTTCCGGTCCCGATCGAGGCCGCCCACACCCGCTGCGGTGCGGACCCGAGCGCCAGATGCGGCATGGAACGGCTGGCGCTGCCGGCGCGGTGGGTCCAGTCGGCATTGGCAACCGCGGCCCCCAAGGCCACAGGCATGGTGCGGTTTTCCGGGCGGGCCGGATCGGCCAGCCGTGCGCCATCGGCCACGGGGACAGTCTGATCCAGCGGGGTGCGGGTATCGAACCGCTGACCGGCAAGGATCAGTTCGCGCTCGCACCCTGCCACCGCGGTTGTCAGCGCCAGTGCGCCAACCAGAACCCTGAACTTTGTCACGATCCGACTTCCCTTGCCTTGTCCGGTGTCCGGCATCCACGCTTTGCGCGGCCCGGCCCCTTCAGTTCTGCGCGTCGCCGCCCAGGACCACAATCATCTGCCCGGCGCGCGCGCGCAAGGCCGAAGGCGCCTCGGGGTCGATGGCCAATGCGCGGAACCCCGCCAGCGCGCCGGCCCCGTCGCCTGCAGCCAAGAGATCCAGCGCAACCTGCTCTTGCGCCAGCGGGCGGAACGGACGCCCCGGAGCGGCCAGCGCCTCCAACCCCTGACGGCGCAGCGCGGCATCGGGTTCGCCGCCCGGAACCGACAGGAGCCGCAGTTCGGCCAGATCGCGCCACAACGGCGGCACGGTTGGGTCCGAGGCAACCGCCTTCAACCGCGCCAGCGCCTCGGCCCGAAGTGCGGGATCGGTGGAGGCCGTCGCATCAGCCGCCGCGATCAGCGCCAGCAGCGCCACGTCGCCCCCCGTTGCGGGCACCGATGCCAAGGCGGCCTGGCGTGCCGCCGGATCGGGCGTTTCCAGCGCGGTGAACATCGCATCGCCCAGCGCCTCGGCGCGGGCGCGGTTTTCGGCCTTCTGCCATTCGTTGAACGCCGCGCCGCCGACAAGGGCCAGGACCCCGGCAACGCCGATCCAGCCATAGCGGCGGAACACGCGGAACAGACGGTCGCGGCGGACCTCTTCGGTCACCTCGTCGATAAAGCTGTCGGAATTCGACACGGGCGCCCTCTTTTCTCAGGTGGCCCCGTCTTACACGCAAGGGCGCGCGCTTGCCAAGCCCTGCAACCCTTGCCATTCAGTCGGCGGTGGCGCGCGGTTGACCCGGATTTGACACAGGGTTGCATCGTCATCGCGCAGGATCGGTCTAGGTTGCGCGGAACGAAAGGTCGGGGACACCCCGGTGTATGAGGGTTTGATGCGGTTTGTTTCGGGGCTTACGGCACTTCTGGTCGCAGCGGCGCTTTATCTTTTGGTGATGGAGCGCGACCGCTTCCTTCCGCCGCGCCCGGTGGCCGATGTTTCGGCGGCCTCTGCCCTGCCAGAGGCCGGCGCGGTGTCGGTGCTGGTGCAGGTGACGCAGGCGCAGACGGTGGAAAACGCCGTGCTGCTGCGCGGGCGCACGGAGGCCGCCCGCAGCGTCGAGGTGCGGGCCGAAACCACCGCCCGCGTTGTGTCAGACCCGTTGCGGCGCGGCGCCTTTGTCAATGCGGGCGAGGTGCTGTGCCGGCTTGACCCAGGCACGCGGGCCGATGCGCTGGCCGAAGCCGAGGCACGCTTGGCCGAGGCCGAGATGGGCGCACGCAACGCCGAGGCGCTGACGACGGGCGGCTTTGGCGCCGAAATCCGCCGGCTGGCGGCGCAGTCGGCGCTGATGGCCGCAACCGCCGCGGCGCAATCCGCCCGCCGCGATCTGGAGCGGCTGGAAATCCGCGCGCCGTTCTCGGGTCTGCTGGAAGATGACGCCGCCGAACTTGGCGCGCTGCTGCAAGCGGGGGGGTTGTGCGCGCGGGTGATCCAGCTGGACCCGATCCGCCTTGTCGGTTTTGCCGCCGAGGCAGACGTGGGCCGGATCGAGGTGGGCGCCTTGGCTGGCGGGCGGCTGGCGGACGGCACCGAACTTGCGGGCCGGGTGACGTTCCTGGCCCGAAGCGCCGACCCGATGACCCGGACCTTCCGCGTCGAAGTGACCGTGCCGAATGCCGATCTGGGCATCCGCGATGGCCAGACCGCCGACATGCTGATCGGCACCGAGGGGGTGAAGGCCCATCTGATCCCCGCCTCGGTTCTGACGCTGGATGATGCGGGCCGGGTTGGCGTGCGGCTGGCGGATGATGATGACCGCGCGCGGTTCGTGCCGGTCCGGGTGCTGCGTGACACCGCGCAAGGCCTTTGGGTGACCGGCCTGCCGGAGACCGCGCGGCTGATCGTGCGCGGGCAGGATTACGTGACCGAAGGTGTCGCGCTGGCGGTGTCGTTGTCAGGTGACGCGCCATGACCGGCCTCATTGACTGGATGGCGGCACGGGCGCGCATGTCGCTGGCCTTCATCGTGCTGGCTGTCGTGGCAGGCGCCTATGCGTATGTGAACCTGCCGAAAGAAGGCGAACCCGACATCGAAATCCCGGCGCTGTTCGTCAGCGTGCCCTTTCCCGGCATCTCTGCCGCCGATTCCGAAACAATGATCGTCAAGGTGCTCGAAACCGAGATGGCCGATCTCGACGGGTTGAAGCGGATGTCGGGCACCGCGTCCGAGGGTTATGGCGGTCTGGTGATGGAGTTCGAATTCGGCTGGGACAAGCCCGCGGTCCTTGCCGAGGTGCGCGACCGCATGACCAAGGCCGAGGCCAAGTTTCCCGCCGGGGCCGACAAGTATTCGATCAACGAAATCAACTTCAGCGAATTTCCCATCGTGGTCGTGGCGCTGTCGGGTGCGGTTCCCGAACGCACATTGCTGAAGGCCGCCAAAGGCTTGCAAGACAGGCTTCAGGCGTTGGAGCCGGTGCTGGAGGCAAAATTGGCCGGTCACCGCGACGAGATGCTGGAGGTCGTGATCGACCCGCTGAAACTCGAATCCTATGACGTGACGGCGGGTGAATTGATTCAGGTTGTCGTGAACAACAACCAGTTGATCGCAGCAGGCGAGATCGAAGGCGCGTCCGGCGCGTTCTCGGTCAAGATTCCGTCGTCGTTTTCCAGCCCGCGCGACGTGTTCGCCTTGCCGGTCAAGGTGAACGGCGACCGGGTGGTCAGCCTGGGCGATCTGGCCGATATCCGGCTGACCTTCAAGGACCGGACCGGAACCGCGCGGTTCAACGGCGAAACAACCGTGGCCTTGCAGGTGGTCAAGCGCAAGGGGTTCAACCTGATCGGCACAGCACAGGCGGTGCATGCGGCGGTGGCGGCAGAACGCGCGACTTGGGACCCGGCGCTGTCCACCGCGCTGACCGCGACCGTCACGCTTGACCGTTCGCGGCAGGTGGAAAGCATGGTTGCCCAGCTTGAAGGCTCGGTTCTGACGGCCATCGCGCTGGTGATGATCGTCGTGCTGGCCAGCCTTGGCACACGGTCGGCGCTGTTGGTGGGATTTGCGGTGCCCTGTTCCTTCCTGCTGACCTTCGCGCTGTTCGCGGTGATGGGGGTCACGGTGTCGAACATCGTGATGTTCGGGCTGATCCTTGCGGTGGGCATGCTGGTGGATGGTGCCATCGTGGTGGTGGAATACGCCGACCGGCGCATTTCCGAAGGGTCCGGCCCGATGCGCGCCTATGTCGAGGCCGCCAAGCGGATGTTCTGGCCGATTGCCAGTTCCACCGCCACCACGCTGTGCGCGTTTCTGCCCATGCTGTTCTGGCCGGGCGTGCCGGGGCAATTCATGGGCATGCTGCCGGTCACGCTGATCTTCGTGCTGATCGCGAGTTTCATTGTTGCGGTGCTGTTCTTGCCGGTGCTTGGCGGTGTGGCAGGGCGCGGCAGCCGCACACTGATGCGGATGGCCGATGCGCTGCGCCCGTTGCCGTGGGGGGTGCGTGCCGCCTTGGTTCCGGTCGCGCTGGGGATGATCTTTGTCGGGGCGCTGGGGGCGCTGAACCCGGCGCAGATCGGGATGGCGCCGGGAATGGGGCTGCCGGGTGTGGTGCTGTTCGTGCTGGGCGCGATGGCCGGTTCGGTCACGCTTGAGGCCGCGCGCCGCCCCGCCCGCCCGCGCCTGACCGCCGGGCACCAGCGCAGCGCCGTCGGCCATGTCGCGGCGTTTCTGGTGGGCAACCCGTTGATGCCCGTGGTCACCATCGGCGCCGTCGCGGCCTTCATGATCGCGGTGACCAGCGCCTATCTGACCTATGGCAAGGGCACCGAATTCTTTGTTTCCACCGACCCCGAAAACGCCATCGTCCACGTCCGTGCGCGGGGCAACCTGTCGCTGGCCGAAAAGGACGCCATCCTGCGCGAGGCCGAGGCCATCGTGCTGGACACCCCCGGCCTTGCCGCCACATTCTCGTTTGCCGGGGCGGGGGGGCTGAACTCCAACACCGGCGGCGCGCAGGCCCCGCGCGATTCGATCGGGCAAGCGCAGATCGAACTGACCCATTGGTCCGAACGCACGGGCCAGCCCGACATGTCGGGCAAGGCCATTCTGGAGGGCCTGCGCGCCCGGCTGGCCGCCCTGCCCGGCGTCCAGATCGAGGTGCTGACCCAATCGGGCGGCCCTGCTTCGGGCAAGCCGGTGCATCTGCGGCTCAAGGGCGATGACTTTGCCGCGCTGTCGCTGGCGGTGGACCGGGTGCGTGCGCAGATGGCAGCGATGCCCGGCATCACCGGCATCGAAGATACCCGCCCCCTGCCCGGCATCGACTGGCGCATCGTGGTGGATGTCGAAAAGGCCGGGCGGTTCGGCGCCGATGTGGCGACGGTGGGGGGCATGGTGCAGCTTGTCACGCGCGGCATCCTGCTTGACACGATGCGCGTCGAAACGTCGGACGAGGAAATCGAAATCCGGGTGCGCCTGCCCGAAGCCGACCGGCTGCTGTCAACGCTGGACACGATGAAACTGCGGACACGCGATGGTCTGGTGCCCCTGTCGAACTTCATCACCCGCGAGCCGGTGGCCAAGCTGGGCCGGATCGACCGGGTGGATCAGGCGCGGTATTACGACGTGCGCGCCGATG
>JAUXPG010000326.1 GCA_030683915.1 Gemmobacter sp. | reverse complement strand
GCGCGACCCGCGCAGCAACGCGCAGCGCATCCTTGGTTGGGACCTGCCCGCCGGGGCGATCTGGCAGGCGGTGGCGCTGGTGTCGGTGCTTGCGGTGCTGGGGCTTTATGCCACCATCCTTCTGGGGGGCGGCGGGCTGGCCGGACCGTTCCCTCCGCCGCTTGCGATGGCGGGATTGCAGATTGTGGCGATGGTTCTGCTGTCTGCCCTGATGGCCGGTGTGGGCCGGGCCTTTGGCGGGACCGGGCAGTTTGTCGGCGCCTTGCGGATCATGGTGTGGTTGCAGGCGCTGATGATCCTGATGCAGGTGGTGCAACTTGTCGCGATGGTGCTGCTACCGCCGCTGGCCGGGTTGGTCAGTCTGGCGACGCTCGGTGCCATCGGCTGGATCGCAAGCGGGCTGGTCGCGGGCCTCCATGGGTTCAAATCGCAAGGCATGGTCCTGCTGGGCATCATCGGCACCTTGTTGGGGGTCGGCTTTGTGCTGTCGATCCTGTTCCTGCCGTTCTTTCCGCCTGCGCCATGAGGTTCCGCGATGTATGACGTATCCACCATCCGCCGCGATTTTCCGATCCTGTCGCGCAGCGTGAACGGCAAGCCGCTGGTCTATCTGGACAATGGCGCCAGCGCGCAGAAACCGCAGGTCGTGATTGACGCGATGACGACCGGGTATGCGATGGAATATGCCAATGTCCATCGCGGGTTGCATTACCTGTCCAACCTTGCGACCGAAAAGTACGAGGCGGTGCGCGGCATCGTGGCGCGGTTTCTGAACGCGCCGCATGAGGATGAGGTGGTGTTCACCTCGGGCTCGACCGAGGGGATCAACCTTGTCTCTTATGGCTGGGCCGCGCCGCGTTTCCAGCCGGGGGACGAGGTGGTGTTGTCGGTGATGGAACATCACGCCAACATCGTGCCGTGGCATTTCCTGCGCGAACGCCAAGGCGTGGTCCTGAAATGGGTGGAGTGCGACCAGAACGGCGATCTTGACCCGCAGGCCGTGCTGGCCGCCATCGGGCCGCGCACGCGGTTGGTTGCGGTCACCCACATGTCCAACGTGCTTGGCACGGTGGTCGATGTGGCCACCATCTGCGCGGGCGCGCGGGAACGGGGGGTGCCCGTGCTGGTGGATGGTTCGCAGGCCGCTGTCCATATGCCGGTGGACCTGACCGCCCTCGGGTGTGATTTTTATGCGGTGACCGGGCACAAGCTTTATGGCCCCTCCGGGTCCGGCGCGATCTGGATATCGCGGGCGCGGCAGGCCGAGATGCGCCCCTTCCTTGGCGGCGGCGACATGATCCGTGAGGTCACGCGCGACACGGTCACTTATAACGACCCGCCCATGAAGTTCGAGGCCGGAACTCCCGGAATCGTGCAGCAGATCGGGTTTGGCGTGGCGCTGGAATATCTGATGGGACTTGGCATGGCCAATGTCGCCGCGCACGAACGCATCCTGCGCGATTACGCGCGCGAACGGCTGGCGGGGCTGAACTGGTTGAACGTGCAGGGAAATTCAGCCGGGAAGGGCGCGATCTTCAGCTTTACGCTGCAAGGGGCCGCGCATGCCCATGACATCTCCACCGTGCTCGACAAACGCGGGATCGCGGTGCGCGCGGGCACGCATTGCGCCATGCCGCTGATGGACCATATGGGCGTCGGCGCCACCTGTCGCGCGTCGTTCGGGCTTTACAACACCGTGGACGAGGTGGACGCGCTGGTATCCGCGCTGGAGCTTTGCCACGATCTGTTCGCCTGACGGGCCGCCAGAAGCCTCGGCTTTTTTGCGCCGGGGCCATTGCAGGACCGTCGATCAGGCGGTATAGACCAGCCGCAGCACCCCTCCCTTCCGGTGCCTCGCCTCAAGCCCGTCAGGGCAGGCTGCGAGGAAACGGGGCCGGGGGCGCGCAGTAGCAAGGTCCCATAGCTCAGCTGGATAGAGCGCTACCCTCCGAAGGTAGAGGTCACACGTTCGAATCGTGTTGGGACCGCCATTTCCCCCGGATATCCTGTCGCGCGGCGCAAGCCGTCTGTGTCAAACCCTGCGTCAGGGGGGCGTGACGGGCAGGACCGCCAGCCCCGCCGCCTCCAGCCCGGCGCGCAGATGGCGGGCCATTGCCACGGCCTGCGGGCCGTCGCCGTGGACGCAGACCGAATCGATCTGCACCGCCAGCACCTTGCCGCTGGTTGCGGTGATGCGCCCGCCCTGCACCATGTCCAGCACCCGCGCCAGCGCCTCTGCCGGGTCATGCACCATCGCATCGGGCCGCGCACGCGGGGTCAGGTTGAAGCTGTCGGCATAGGTCCGGTCGGCATAGATTTCGCGGATCGGGCGCAGGCCCATGCGCTCTGCGGCGCGTTCGGTCGCGGTGCCGGGCATGACCATGAAGCCAAGCCCGGCATCCACCGCCCGGATGGCCCGCGCCACCGCAGCCGCCAGCCCGTCATCATCTGCACAGGCATTTCCCAGCGCGCCGTGGGTTTTCACATGGGTCATCGGATGGCCTTCCAGCGCGCAGATGCCCGCCAACGCACCGACCTGATAGGCGACCAGCTGTTCCACCTCCGCCTCGGTCACGCCGGGCAGGGCGCGGCGGCCGAACCCGGGCAGATCGGCGTAGCCCGGATGGGCCCCCACCGCGACCCCGCACGCCCGCGCGGCGCGCACCGTCGCCCGCATGATTCCCGGGTCCCCGGCGTGAAACCCGCACGCGACGTTCGCCGTGGTGACGATGCCAAGCAAAGCCGCGTCATCGCCCATTTTCCACGGGCCAAAGCCTTCGCCAAGGTCGGCGTTCAGGTCGATGCGCATGTGGTCCTCCCGGTCGTGGAATGGCTGGCATGATAGCTGTTGCCATTTGGAACGCCAGTGGTATACCAAAGCGAAACCGCCCCAGAACACCGGATTTTCATCGTGAAACGCCTGCTTTACCTTGGCAATGGCCGCAAACTGCAATCGGTCGCGCAACTGGATGACCGCTTTGAAGGCTGGGGCCTGAAGGTCGATCGGTATTGGGCATGGAACAACGAATTTCCCGCCAGTCTTGACGGGTATGATGGCATCTTCCTGTCAGGCAGCCCGCACGGCGCTTATGAGGACGTGCCCTTCATCCACCGCGAACATGACCTGATCCGGCAGGCGGCCGACCTGAACATTCCAATGCTCGGCATCTGTTTTGGCAGCCAGATCCTCGGCTCGGCGCTGTGCGGGCGCGATCAGGTGTTCCGGCGGCCTTACTGCGAAATCGGCTACAAGGATCTGGAAGTCACCCCCGCCGCCGCCTCTGACCCTTTGGCGCAGGACTGGGGGGATACGGTGCACATGTTCGTCTGGCACAATGACGAGGTGCGCGCGGGGCACGCTGACATGGTGATCCTTGCCTCGTCCGACGAATGCCCCAATCAGGTCTGGCGCCACCGAACGGCGCCGGCATGGGGGGTGCAGGGCCACCCGGAAATCACCCGCTCGCAGGCGCCAGTCTGGTTTGAGGAAAATCGCGCCCGGATGGTGCAGGATGGCGGCGACGTGGATGCCTTCATCGCCTCTGCGGACGAGGCGCTGGACGCCAAGATCATGCTGACCCGCTTTGCCGAGATGGTCTCGCGCGGCTGAAGGACCCCTGACATGGTGCAAACGACCTACTGGTTTGATCCGGCGGAATACCGCGCGCGTCTGGCGCGGGTGCAGGCGGCGCTGAAGGCGCGGGGCCTGGATGCGCTTTTGGCGTTCCAGCCTGAAACGGTGACATGGGTGACCGGGTTCTTCACCCGTGGGTACGGCAGTTTCCAGTTCGCCATCATCCCGGCCGAAGGGGACCCGACCCTGTTTTGCCGCGATGTCGAGGAGTACTACCTTGACAGCACCTGCGTGTTTTCTGACCGCGTGATGTGGACCGACAGCGACGACAAGACCGCGCTGGCCGCCCAGACCATCGCGGCCAGGACGGGCCGGGCGGCAGCGATCGGGGTGGAATTGGGGGCATGGGTGTTGAACGCCCAGCGATGGGAGGCGATCCGCGCCGCCCTGCCAGGGGTGCGGATGGTCGACGAATCCGCGCTTGTGCCCGGCATGCGGCTGATCAAGTCGCCTGCCGAAATCGCCTATCAGCGCCGCGCCGCCAAGGCCGCCGAGGCGGGCATGCAGGCCGCGATCGACAGTGCCGGGGTGGGGGTGTCCGAACGGGAAATGGCTGCCGAAATCTGCGCAGCGATGATCCGCGCCGGGTCAGACCTGCCGGGGCCGGGGGTGATGTCGTCGGGCGAACGCGCGTTCCACCTGCACGGCGGCTATTCCGACCGGGTGCTGGAACATGGCGACATCGTGCAGATCGAAACCACGCCCAACGCGCGGCACTACCACGCCCGCTTCATGCGCCCGATCCGCGTGGCCCAGGCGTCGGACGCCGACCACCGGCTGGTGGAACGGCTGATCTCGATTCAGGATGCCGCCATAGCCACGGTGGCGCCGGGCGTGCCCGCAACCACGCCGGACGCGATTTACCGCGATGGCGTGCTGTCGGCGGGCCTGCGCGAAACCTACACCAACAAGACCTTCTATTCGGTCGGCCTGTTGCTGCAACCCAGTGGCGGCGAGCCGCTGGAGGCGCATCCCGGCGCCGATTGGTCCTTTGCGGAAGGCATGGTGTTTCACACCTATGTGCTGGCGCAGGGGTTCGGCATGTCGGAAACCATCAGGGTGACTGCAAAAGGGGCGGAACGGCTGACCAATTTTCCGCGCCAGCTGTTTGTGACGGCGCGCTAGTCAGCACCTTGCGTCGATCACGCCGCCGATCAGGTTTTCGGCCATCAACCGCCCAACGTCGACCCCGCCCACTGGCCGGGGCGCAAGGGCGGCGATGCTGCGCGCCAGCCGGGCGGCGGCATCCACCGCCGTGGCGCGGTCCACCAGTGCCAGACTGAACCGGGCACCGGCGGGCATCTGCGCCAGTCGGTCCAGATCAGCCGAGATGACGGTGGCCAGTTTGGGGTAGCCCCCCGTGGTCTGGCAATCGCGCATCAGGATGATCGGCTGGCCGGAGGGCGGCACCTGAAGGCTGCCGGGCACCACCCCGTCCGACACCATCGACCCCGCGCGGGGGGCAAGGCCGGGGCCGACAAGGAACCGCCCCATCCGGTCCGACCGTTCGCCCACCTCCCATGTCACTGCGACCAGGGTGTCCAGTGCGGCCGCATCGAACCAGTCGTGCTGCGGGCCGGGCATCACCCGGATCGGCCCGTCGGCGTGCCCCGGCACCGGCGCCAGCGCGCGGGGGGCCAGCGCGGCACAGTCGCCCACCGGCAGGCGCGTGCCGGGGGCCAGCATCGCCCCCCCGATGCCTGAGCGCAGATGCACCGACCGGCTGCCCATTTCGGGCGTGGTTGCCACGCCGCCCGCCACCGCAAGATAGCCATGCACCCCGTCGCGCACCGGGCTGAGGGTCACCCGCTGGCCCGGATCGGCGCGCACCGAAACGCCCGGTGGCACCGCCCGTTCGTCCACCATCATCCCTACACCCGGCCCCGCCACGGCGAACAGCACCGGCCCGCCTTCGACCCGCAGCCGAAGGCCCGCGAGCGTTGTTTCCACCGCCGCCGCGTCGGGAGGGTTGCCTGCCAGCGCATTGGCCAGCCCAAGCGCCAGCCGGTCCATCGCGCCCGACCCCGACACGCCGAACCGGCGCCAGCCCACCCGGCCGCCATCTTGCACGGATGCGCCGGGCCCGCAGCTTTCGACCACAAGCACCGCCGTCATGCAATGCGCTCCACGACCAGATCGCCCGCTGCGGCGCGGGCGGCCAGCGCATCCCATTCGCGCGCCGATACCGGGGCGAACACGACTTCATCGCCTGCCCCGAACAGGAACACCGGGTCGCGCCCCGGTTGGAACGGGCGGGCCGGCGTGCGCCCGATCAGGTGCCAGCCGCTGGGGCCTTCGACGCTGCCGATGGCGGTCTGCGCGCCGCCGATGCTGACCGATGCCGCAGGCACCCGCGCGCGCGGCACATCGCGGCGCGGGCGGGCCAGCCGGGGATCAAGCCCGCCCAGATAGGCAAAGCCCGGCAGAAAGCCGATCATCATCACGGTATAGACCGCCGCCGCATGCGCCGCGACAAAGTCCGCAGGCGTCAGGCCCGCATGGGCGGCGATGCTGTCCAGATCGGCCCCATGATCGCCGCCATAGGCGACCGGCACACGCCAGCGCCGGGGCGCCGCTTCTGCATCGCGCGGTGCGGTCGCAAGGGTGAGCAGGCGGGCGCAAAGGACATCGTAATCAGTGGCCAGCGGGTCGAACTGCACCAGCAGCGCGCGATAGGTCGGCACGCATTCCACCACGCCGGGCACCGGGTCGGCCGCCAGGGCGCGGTCGAGCGCCATCACACGGGCATTCACCCCGGCGTCGATCACATTGCCGAAATCCACGCTGATCGCACTGTCACCACACGGGTGCAAGGTGGGCGCGGTCATGGTGCCAGCGCGGCCAGCACTGCCGATGCCGCCGCCACCGCAGTCCGCTCCAGCGCGCGGTCGGTGGTGCCGCCGATATGCGGGGTGAGGATCAGGCCCGGACAATCGTGCAACGGGCTGTCGGGGGGCAGAGGTTCCTCTGTCGTCACATCCAGCCCGGCACCGGCCAGATGGCCGGTGCGGAGCGCGGTGGCCAGCGCGGTTTCGTCCACCAGCGCCCCGCGCGCAGTGTTGATCAGTATCGACCCCGGTCGCAGCATTGCCAATTCCGCTGCGCCGACCAGCGGGCGGGCGCCCGGAACCCCGTGCAGGGACAGTACATCGGCTTGCGCCAGCAGATCGGCGACACCTTGGGCAGGTGTGACATGGGCGGCGGCAAGTTCCGCCACCCCGGCATGGGCCGACATGCAGATGACGCGCATACCCAGCCCCTGCGCCATCGGTGCAAGGGCTTGGGCCACATGGCCCCAACCCCACAGGCCCAGACACCGCCCGCCCAAGGCCATGCCCCGGTGCCGCAGCCGCCAACCTGCATCGCCTGCGCGCACCGCCGCATCTGCCGCCCGCATCTGCCGCGCGACGCCCAGCATCAGCCCCAGCGCCAGTTCCGCCACATCCTGCGCGTTGGCGCCGGGCGTGTTCACCACCCGGATGCCACGCGCCTGCGCAGCGGCAAGGTCGATCCGGTCAACCCCGGTGCCGTGGCTGCCGATGACAGCCAGACGCGGGGCCAGCGCGATGGCCCAGCCGGGAAACCCCCAGTTCCGGGTGATCACCGCATCCGCTTGCGCCAGAAGGGGCGCCAGTGCCTCGGGCGTGGTGTCAGGCGCGGCGATCACCGTTACGCCCGCCGCCTGCAAAAGCGCGATCCCGCGCGGGTCGATGGGCTGGACCAGCACGCAGACCTTCATGGCCCGGCAGGGTGGTCTTGCAGGCAAAAGGCCGACAGGATCCGCGCTGCAACGGCGAAATCGTCGATCTCCATCGCCTCGTCAGGGTTGTGGCTACCGTTTCGGTTGCGGATGAACAGCATGCCGGTCGGCACGCCCATCTGTGCGAACACCGCCGCATCATGGCCCGCGCCGCACGGCATCACCTCGGCCCCCGCCCCTTGGGTTTGCGCGATGTCTGCAAGATCGGCGATGATCTGGCGGTCCATCAGCGCGGGCGCGCTGGCGGTTTCAGCGCCCAGATCGAACCGCACCCGGCAGTCCGCTTCGGTCTGCGCGACGGCGGCGCGCAGTTCGGCGCGCATCAGATCCAACGTCGCATGGCTTTGACTGCGGATATCGACCGAGAATTCCACACGCCCCGCCACCTTGGAAAAAGCCGCTTCGCCCGCTTCGGTCATCATCTGGCCAAAGGTCACGGTCAGGTCGTGACCCTCGGATGCCAGCCGCTGCCAGGTGTCATCCAGCCGTACCGCCAGCCGCGCCACCGCCATCACCGCATCCTGCCGGACCTCGCGCGGGGTGGCGCCGGAATGGGCATAGGCGCCGGTGCAGACGGCGTGGCGGTGGCGGAAACTGCCCCGGATGCCGGTGACGATGCCGACAGGCCGCCCCCGAGTCACCAGCACCGGGCCCTGTTCGATATGCGGTTCGATGAAGGCGGCAATATCTTCGGGGTTCAGCCCCGCGCCCGCCCGCAGCGCCGTGGTGTCGCCGCCCGCCGCGTCAATCGCGCGCCCAAGCGCCACCCGGTCGCCCGCGCGCAGCACACCGTCCAGTTCCGCCGCTGCCAAGCGGCCAAAGGCCGCCCGGCTGCCGATGTACGACGCGCCGAACCACGTGCTTTCCTCCGCCCGGATCGCCATGACCGTAACATCGCGCGGCGGCACCACGCCACGGGCGCGGTAGCCTGCCAGCACAGCAAGGCCCGCAAGAACCCCGGCCGCGCCGTCAAAGTTGCCGCCCATCGGCACCGAATCAAGGTGCGATCCGATCACCACCGCAGGCCCCGCGTTCCGGCCGCGCAGCGTCATGTAAAGGTTGCAGGCCGCATCGATCCGGCAGTCAAGGCCAAGGCGGCGGGCCTCGCGGCGCACCATGTCATGGGCGATCTGTTCCCCCAGACCGTAAGAGGCGCGGGTGATGCCGCGCCCGGCGCCGGTGCGCAGCCGCAGTTCGGCAAAAAGCCGCATCGCCAGCGCGATATCGGGTTGCGGGTCGGCGGCGCCATCTTCGGGTGCCAGCGGGCGGGCGCGGGTCATAGGCGGGCCAGTCGGTTGATGATGCTGTCGCGCACCCGCGTCAGGTGCGCGGCCATCGCCTGCGCCGCCGCCTCGCCGTCGGCGGCATCGACCGCGTCGAGAATGGCCAGATGTTCGCGGCAGGTATCGGCCAGCCGTTCGGGCATCGACCGCAGGTCAAACATCTGGGTCTGGCGGCGCATCGTGCGGATACTGTTGGACAATTGCCGGTTCTCGACCGCATCGGAAATCGCGCCGTGCAAGCCTTCGTCGATGTCGCGCACGAGTGCGCGGTCCGCCGGTTGGCCGGGCGGCAGGGACTGGGCCTCGGCGATCTGGGCGCGCAGGGCGGCGATGGTTTCGCCCGGAACCTTGCCCGCCGCCATCCGCGCCACCGCCGGTTCCAGCAACAGCCGGACATGCACCGCGTCCATGTAATCCTCGATCCGCATCTGCTTGACCTGCAGGCCGCGGCTGCCTTGACGCAGCAACAGCCCTTCGCCTTCCAGCATCAAAAGCGCATCGCGGACCGGCGTGCGCGACATGTTCAAAGCCTCGGCCAGCCGCCGTTCGTTGACCAGTTCACCCGGTTTGGCGCCGCCGCCCAGAATCAGCTGCAGGATCTGCTCGTACGCCTGTAGGGCAAGGCGTTTGTCGGGGGCGTTCAGCATCCGGTCTCCTCTGATCCACCGGGGTAGGCGGCACGGAATGCCTTTATCTTCATCACGGCCTACCAGCAAATAGAACGCATTTCCCGAATGACATGCAATCCATATTCCGGTGGTTGACTGTTGGTATACCAAGTCCTACGGTTGTTGCAACCTGATCGTGGCGCGAGGACCGGACCTGGCTGCGCCCCATTAGAAAGGACGACGCATGGCACCTCTGCCCGGGTCGATGCTGCCCTTCCCGCGGGATGAACATTTGGCCCGTCAGTCCCGGTTGCGGGCCGAGCTGCGGGCGCGCGGCGCGGACGCCATGCTCGTCTTCGCACAGGAAAGCCTCTATTGGCTGACCGGGTATGACACGGGCGGTTACGTGTTCTTCCAATGCGCGGTGGTCACGGCCGATGACCGGCCCATCGTGCTTTTGACCCGGCGCCCCGATCTTTTGCAGGCGCGCACGACCTCGACCATCGAAGACATCCGAATCTGGTGGGATGCGGATGATGCCAACCCCGCGCGCGATCTACTCGCCATCTTGCAGGAACTTGGCCTGAAAGGGTCGCGCCTGCTGATAGAGCTGAACACCCACGGGCTGACCGGGTGGAATTTGTGGCGCTGCCAGACCACCTTCAGCGATTGGTGCCGGCTGGAGGATGACGGCCACCTCATTCGCAAGATGCGCGTGATCAAGTCGCCGGCAGAAATCGCCGTGATGCGCAAGGCCGCCGAAATCTGCGACCGTTCCTTGCAGCGGGTGATCGAAGCGGCCGAACCGGGGATGCTCGACAGCGACCTCAAGGCGGTCTACCTCGCCTCGATCCTTGGTGACGGGGCCGATATGCCGCCCAACGCGCCGCTGTTCAACTCGGGGCCGCGCGCGGTGTATGGGCGCGGCGTCACGAACCCCAGGCGACTGGAAAAGCAAGACCAGATCCTTGTGGAATATCCGGTTCCCTACCGGCACTACAACGTCAAGACCGAATGGATGATCCTGTTCGGGCAGGTGCCCGACCGCCAGCGCCACATGTATGATGTGGCCTGCGAGGCGCTGGTCAAGATGACCGACCTTGCCCGCCCCGGCACCCCGCTGGGCGAGATTTTCGACTGTTACGCCAATGCCCTGGATGCCGGCGGCTACCGCGCCGCGCGCTATGGCGCGACGGGGTATTCGGTGGGTATTTCCTTTGCCCCCACGTCCATGGATGTGCCGCCGATGATCTATTCCGGCGCTGCCACCCTGTGCGAACCGGGCATGACGCTGTTTTATCACGTGATGAGCGGAGATGCCGACAGCGGCCTTGCGATGGGCGTGGGCCACACCCTGCTGGTGACCGACGCCGCGCCCGAGGTGCTCACATGGCTGCCCGATGAACTGACCGTCAAGACCTGAGCCTGCAACGACAAGGCCGCCAACGGCCATTCCCCCAACAAGGAGACCCCCGATGACCGACTTTACCCTGAAACGCCGCCACGTTCTGATGGGCCTTGGGGCGCTTGGTGCGCTGACCACCCTTGGCCTGCCCGGAGGTGCCGCGGCGCAGACGCCCAAAACCGGCGGCACCCTGCGCATCAGCCATTCCACCCGCATTGCCACGCTGAACGTGCTGTCGCTGTCGGGCCCTGCCGAATACCCCTGCATCGACATGATCTATTCTGGTCTGACCCGCATAGGGCTGGACAGCAAGGTTCAGCCCGATCTGGCAACCCATTGGGATGCCTCGGACGATGCCAAGGAATTCGTGTTCCACCTGCGCGAAGGCGTCAAGTTTCACGACGGCACGCCGTTCACCGCTGAAGACGTGGTGGCGACCTATACCGCCATCCTCAACCCCGATGTGCCGGCCGCCGCGCGGTCTGTGCTGACCATGATCGAAAAGGTCGAGGCGCTGGACCCGTTGAAGGTGAAATTCACCCTCAAGACGCCGTTCGCCGACCTGCCCACCTCGACCGCGCATGCCAACGCGCGCATCATTTCCAAGGCCGCGCTGGCCGCGCCGCTGACCGAACTTGACACCAAGGCAAATGGCACCGGGCCGTTCAAGCTTGAGGTCTATGACAGCGCGCGCATGGTGCGGCTGGTGAAGAACCCCGATTACTACCAGCCCGGCAAGCCCTATCTCGACGCGGTCGAGATGATGCTGTTCCCGGACCTGGCTGCCGAATCCGCCAACTTCCTGTCGGGCGCGACCGATGTCATGCTGACGGTGCAGCAGGCCGAATTCGCCCGCATCGCCGCCGCCGCCGGGATCGAGGCCAAGCGCGTGGCGTCGGGGCGGTATGTCTGTGTCGTCATGCGCCAGGACCAGAAGCCGTGGGATGATGTCCGCGTCCGCAAGGCGCTGGCGCTGTCCACCGACCGTGACCTGCTGGTCGAAGTGATTCTGGAAGGGCTGGGCCGCCCGGCCTA
The DNA here is from genome assembly GCA_030683915.1 of Gemmobacter sp. Lineage (GTDB taxonomy): Bacteria > Pseudomonadota > Alphaproteobacteria > Rhodobacterales > Rhodobacteraceae > Wagnerdoeblera. The sequence goes on along the minus strand of JAUXPG010000326.1, from coordinate 3,971 downwards.
TGACAGCATCGTGGCGCCGGAAATCGCCTATGCCACTGAAAAGCCCGTGGTGCCCTATGACCCCGAGGCGGCGCGCAAGCTTTTGGCGGAAGCGGGCTATCCCGATGGCATCAAGGCCACGCTGGTCGCGTCCGACCGCCCCGGCATCCGGGTGCAGACCGCCATCGCGCTCAAGCAATCGGCGGCGGCGGGCGGGTTTGACCTGACGATCGAAACGATGCCGCATGACACCTATCTCGCGAATGTCTGGATGAAGGGCGGGTTCTATATCGGCTACTGGGGCATGCAGCCCACCATCGATGCCACCTATCGGCTGCTGCTGACCTCGGATGCGTCGTATCAGGACACCGAATGGAAGAACGCCGAATTCGACGCGCTGATCGAGGAGGGCCGCGCCACGGTCGATCCTGCCAAACGCGCCGAAATCTACGCGGCCGCACAGGCCAAGGAACTGGAGGACGTGCCTTACATTGTGCCGTTCTTCGAGGATGTGCTGACGGCGAGCAGCACCAAGACCGAAGGGTGGCAGATCGCGCCGATCTCGCGCTACTTCTATGTCGAGGATGTCTGGCTTGACAAAGCCTGAGTCCGGCGCATGACGCTTGCCTATCTTTTGCGGCGGCTGGGGGCGATTGTCATTGTGTTGGCAATCGTCACCCTTGCCGTGTTCGGCATCACCATGGTGCTGCCGGGCAATGCCGCGCTGATGATTCTTGGCGAACATTCCACCCCGGATTCGCTGGCGGCAATGGAACGTCTGCTTGGGCTGGATCGTCCGGTCTGGGTGCAATACGGCTCGTGGGTCTGGGGCGTGTTGCATGGCGATTTTGGCATGTCGCTGCGCCTGTCGCTGCCGGTGGCCAAGGTGGTGGGCGATGCGTTCTGGAATTCGGCGTGGCTTGCGCTGATCGCGCTGGTCGGGGTGACGGTAATCGCCATCCCGCTGGGCGCGCTTGCCGCACTCAAGCGCGGGTCGGCGTGGGATCTTGTGATCGGGTTCTTTTCCTACGTCGGCACCGCGATGCCGGAATTCGTGACAGCGACGCTGCTCCTGATCCTGCTGGCGAGCCCGGAATGGCCACTGTTCCCTGCAGGCGGGTTCGTGGCGCCCTCGGAAAACATGGCCGGTTTCCTGCGACACGTCATTTTGCCGGCGGGGACGCTCGGTCTGATCCTGATGGCGCATATCTCGCGGCAGGTGCGGTCGGAAATGGCCGACGTGCTGTCGTCGGAGTATGTGCGGGCCGCGCGGCTGAAGGGGTTGCGCGGGCGCCGCGTGGTCTGGCGCCATGCGCTGCCGAACGCGATGGCACCTGCCGTGGCGGTCATATCGCTCGATATCGGGTATCTGTTGGGCGGCATCATCGTGGTCGAGGAAATCTTTGCCTGGCCCGGTCTGGGGCGCACGCTGATTTACGCGCTGCAAAATCGCGATCTGCCCGTAATTCAGGCCATTACTCTGGTGCTGGCTGTGGTTTACGCGCTGTCGAACCTGCTGGCCGATATTGTCATCGCCTGGCTGGACCCGCGGGTGCGCCATGCGTGACGTGCTGAGAAATCCGGTTGGGGTGGTTGGGCTGGTGCTGTTGACCATCGTGATCGGGGCGGCGCTGTTCGGGCCGTGGCTGGCGCCCTATGACCCCCAACTGTTTCACGCCCGGTCGCGCTTGCAAGGGCCAAGCGCGGAGTTCTGGCTGGGCACCGACCAGTATGGCCGGGACCTGATGTCGCGCATCCTGCACGGGGCACCGTCAACGGTGTTCTTCGGGCTGGGCGCGACGGCCTTGGGCGTTGGCGTCGGATCGGTGATCGGCGTTGTGGCCGGGGTGGCGGGCGGCAAGATCGACAGCATCATCATGCGGGTGCTGGATGGGCTGCTTGCCATGCCGGAACTGCTGTTCACCTTGCTGATCGTGACATTTCTGGGCGGCGGCACGACGCAGGCGATGCTGGCGGTCGCGGTCACGTTCGCCCCCGGCATGGCGCGGATCGCGCGCAGCTCGGTATTGTCGGTGCGGACGCGGGAATACGTGATGGCCGCCATCGCGCGCGGTGAATCCCGCGCGTGGATCGTCGGGCGCGAGGTGTTGCCCAACGCGGTTGGCCCCATCATCGTCGAGGCGACCATCCGCGTGAGTTTTGCCATCATGATCGGCGCCACGCTCGGCTTTCTGGGGTTGGGCGCGCAGCCGCCTTCGACCGAATGGGGGCTGATGGTGGCCGAGGCGCGGCAGTTCATGTTCCGCAACCCGTGGTGCGTGGTGGTGCCCGGTGTTGCCATCGCCATCACCGCGATGGGGTTCAACCTGTTCGGCGACGCGTTGCGTGATGCCTTCGATCCAAAAAGGAACAGGTCATGACCGCTCCGCCGGTCTTGCAGGTGCAGGGCTATTCGCTGGACTATGACACGCCGGGCGGGACAGTGCAGGCGCTGAAATCGGTGTCGCTGGTCATTGGCCCCGGCGAAACCCACGCGCTGGTGGGCGAAAGCGGGTCCGGCAAATCCACCCTTGCCTGGGCGATCATGCGGTATCTGCCGCCCAATGCCCGCGACGTGGCCGGTGACATCCGGCTGTGCGGCGACAACCTGCTGGAGTGCAGCCCCGCGCAGGTGGAATCCTTGCGCGGGCGCCGGATTGCAATGGTCTTTCAGGACCCCTCGGCATCGCTCAACCCGACGATGCGGATGGGCGACCAGATTGCCGAGGTGCTGATCCGCCATCGCGGCATGAACCGCGATGGCGCCCTTGCCGAGGCCGAGGCGGCGCTGACCCGCACCGGCATCGCCCGCCCGGCCGAGATGATGCGCAAATATCCGCACGAGGCATCGGGCGGGGAAAAACAGCGCGTGGGCATCGCCACGGCTTTTGCCTGCAATCCGGAACTGATCATCTTTGACGAACCGACGACCGCGCTCGATATCCTGACCGCGCAGCAGATTCTGGACCTGTTTGTGCGGTTGCGGGCGGAAACCGGGGTGGCCGCGCTATATATCTCGCACGACCTGGGGTTGGTCTCGCGGATTGCGGACACGGTATCGGTGATCCACGAAGGCACCATCGTCGAAAGCGGGCCGGTGCAACAGGTGTTCCGCGCCCCCGCGCATGCCTATACCCGCAAGCTGATGGCCGCCGTACCACGCCCCGACAACCGGATCGCGGTGCCCGAGCCGGAGGCGCAGGCGCCGGTGCTGGAGGTCGCGGGCGTTTCGGTGCGCTATGGCGATCCGGGTTGGCTGGCGCGTGTGCTGGGCCGGGCGCCGGCGCCGTTCTTCGGGGCGCAGGACGTGTCGTTCTTCGTGCGGCCGGGCGAATTGCTGGGGCTGGTGGGGGCAAGCGGGTCGGGCAAATCGACCATGGCGCAGGTGCTGTCGGGCTTGCGCGATTTCACCGGAACCGTGCGGTTCGGAGGGCGCGACTTTACCGCGCGCGACGCGTTCGACCGCGCCTATCGCCGGGATGTGCAGATCGTGTTCCAGCATCCCGACGCAAGCCTGAACCCGCGCCAGACCATCGGCACCATCCTGTCGCGGCCCCTGCGCCTGTATCGGCTTTGCCCGCCTGCCACTGTCGCGGCGCGGGTGCGGGAACTGCTGGAGCTTGTGCTGCTGCCCGCCGACTTTGCGCAGCGCTATCCTCACGAGCTGTCAGGCGGCCAGAAACAGCGCGTCGCCATTGCCCGTGCCTTTGCCGCCGAACCCAAGCTGGTGATCTGTGACGAGATCACCGCCGCGCTGGATGTTTCGGTGCAGGCGGCAGTCGCACGGCTGTTGACCGATCTGCAGCGCAAAAGCGGGGCAGCCTGCCTGTTCATCACCCACGATCTGAACCTGATCCGCCAGTTGGCGCACCGCATCGCCGTGATGCAGTTGGGGCAGGTGGTGGACACGTTCGACGTGGTTGACGCCACCTCGCCCCACCGGCACCCCTATGCCCGCGCCTTGCTGGACGCGGTGCCGCTGGCCGAAGAAT
>JAUXPG010000400.1 GCA_030683915.1 Gemmobacter sp. | reverse complement strand
CACCAGATCCGTACCCTTTGCGCCGCGCCAACTGCTGCCGCGCCCACGCGTTCGTCGCCGCAGGGGGCCGTCAGCGCGCCCATTCGGGATCTGAACGGCCAAGGTCTTCTACCCGGCACAGCGTCGTTTAATCCGGCGCCGCCCAGTCCAGACCGGACCTCTTCAGCCATGAGGGTGCTTCTCGAAGAACTGCTTGATGACCTCGCCTATGTCGAGGGCCGCATCAAAACCGTGAACGATAAGGTGGAGGCCTATGCCAGCCAGCATGACGCGGTCAGTCGCCTCGTGACGATCCCGGGCATCGGCGCGCTTGGCGCGACCGCGATTGTCGCAGCGGCAGGGGATGGACGGCAGTTCCGCAAAGCACGCGATCTCGCCGCGTGGCTGGGGCTCGTTCCGGCCGAGCATTCGACAGGAGGCAAGCAGGTCCTTCTCGGCATCAGCAAGCGCGGCAACCGCTACGTTCGACGGCTGATCACCCACGGTGCGCGGTCCTGCTTTGTCCATCTGAACCGGGCGAACCATGCCCTTGGCGGCTGGCTCTCGGCGCTGGAAGGGTGAACACACCGTAACAAGGCCGTCGTGGCCTTGGCCAACAAGCTGACCCGGATCGTCTGGGCCATCCTGAAATCACCCGGCGCCGTCTATCTGCAATCGAAAGGCGCAGCCGTGAGCTGATCCTGCGACCGCAGAACCAATTGCAGGGGAAAGTGATGACCAAACGGTTGATCGACCTCGGGTAAGCCACGCGCAAAAAAAACGGGACCCGGTCCCGCACCGAACTCGTCGGTGTCAAGCCGAGTCACATTATGCCGGTCGCCGTGCTTGATGTGACTGACCTGCCACGGGATTTTTCCTCGATCTGGGATTAGAGTCCGGCCGATGGAGAGGACGGACGATGAAGAAGGCACGACTGACGGAAGAGCAGATTATTGGCATCTTGCAAGCATGAGGCGGGCGCGAAGTGTGCTGACCTCTGCCGGTATCCTCATCCTTCCGCAGTTTGCCAACGGGGACTGCCATCTCTCGGAGGCTGGCCTCCCGCTGCGGGCAGCGTCGAAAAACCTTCAGGCGAGCGGGCGTTCGCCTTGGTGAAAGATCAAGGCGATCTCTTCTTTGCCCAACAGCTTCCACTGACCGGGAGCCATGCTCTGCGGCAGGGACAGACCGCCCAAGCGTTCGCGGTGCAGCGCCGCGACGTGGTTGCCAGTGGCAGCAAACATGCGGCGCACCTGATGGTATCGGCCCTCGGTCACTGTAAGCAGGGCCTCCGTTTCCGAGACCACATCCAGTTCGGCAGGTGCCAGCGGTTTGGCTTCGCCCTCGAGCATCAGGCGGCCAGAGGCGAACAGGTCGCCTTCGGTGCCATTGAGCGGTCGGGCCAGTTTGGCGCGATAGGTCTTCTTCACGTGGCGCCGGGGGCTGATGACGCGATGCAGCAGGTCGCCATCGTCGGTCAGTAACAGAAGGCCGGATGTCTGCTTGTCCAGACGACCGATGCTCGAGATCGCCGGATCACGCCGTTTCCACCGCGGGGGCAGGAGGTCATAGATCAGGGGGCCGACTTCCTGATGCGAACAGGTCATCCCCAATGGCTTGTTCAGAAGGATGACCAAGCCTGCGAGGGGGTCAAGCGCCTCGCCGTCGATCGTCATGCGGGTTGGCAAATCCGGAGTGACAGGAATGCGTTTGGTTACATCCCGAAGCGCGGCGGCGTCCAGGGTGATCCTGCCAGCCGTGGCCAACCGCGACATTTCGCTGCGCGAACCATAGCCCATGGCGGAAAGGAGTTTGTCGACGCGGGATGTGGGAAACTTTGCCATCACATTGGTTCCTTGGATCGGCATTGTTGCAGAATGGCGGCGTGAGGCGTGATTGCCCATGTCGCCTTCAGGTTCAGGCCAGGCCATGTCCATGGTCAGATGGACCTTGCGCCATTGGCGTCGGCCCTGAACGCCATGGTTCCGCGCTTGCCACTCGCCATCGCCGAGGCCTTTGATGCCCTTCGCCAAGGGCCTCGGGCCTGGCAGCGCCATGGCTCAGTGTCCACCAGCAGCTTGAGCCGCCAGCCAGAACGGCGATAGGGGATCTGCACCTTCAGGGCCTTCTGCCTCCGGCAAAGGGTCGAGCAGTCCGGCACGGGCCAGTCCAGGCCCGCGAGTTGCAGACGGCTCCCGACCATCCTTGCGGTTCGCCGCAGCGCAAGCTTGAACAGCACCTTGATCGACAGGCATGATTGGCGTGCCGCATCCGAGAAGACCGCTGGGCGCCCGGGACGCCCCTCCAGCGGCGCGAGAAGCGACCCGCGCTTCATGAGGGCAGCGTTGTCGTCAGACCAGTTGGTGGTGCGGTAGCGGGCGGGCTTGGGCTTGCTCATGCCGCACCTCTAACCGCAGGGAGTCGCGATGTGAATCCTTCGCAGCACGAGTTCTGCACCAACGGTGACGCCGAGGTCATCTCGCGCCTTCCGCCGCCCCATAGATATGGCACACCTTCAACCCATAGTCAGGCCAAGTTGCGCCCATGCCCCGGCATCTGCGGCCAGCATGGCCTCCAGCAGCGCGCGGGCGCCTTTGTTATCCTCGCGTCGCTGCCAATCACGGGTGGCAAGCAAGGCGGCAGTCTGAATGTCCGCAGGATATACGGCACGGTGCCGGGCGCCCCCGGCGGGCCTGCACCCATCAACCCGCCACGACGGCTTGTGGCCATGCGCATTGGTCCCGGCCATGCGGCGCCCGGCGGGCGAGGTCATTGCGGATTATGCCAGGCGCAAGATCTTTCGGTACGCGCCGGAGACCGGACCCGCCGGAGGGCATTACATCCGCAAACGGCGGCCTTCGGGGTCGAACGGTGGTGCTGCCAGAACGCGTGCACGGTGCGGGCGGCCCAGAACCATCACCTCCAGGTCCGTACCTGCGGCGATGTCGGGGCGGAGATAAGCCAGCGCCAGCGATCTATCAACGTGATAGCCGTAAGCCCCCGACGACACCTTGCCTGCAGGCTTGCCCGCCAGATCGAAGATCGGCTCGTTGCCGGTGGCATCGGCGGTGGTAACCGTGACCTCCAGCATCCGCAGCACCTCGCGCGCGGGCTGTGCCATGACGTCAGCGCAGGCGTCACGGTTGAGGAACGGCTTGTCCAGCTTGACGAGGCCCGCGAGCCCGGTTTCCTGCGGCCAGTATTCGGGGCTGTAATCGCGCCCCCAGCTGCCATAGCCCTTTTCCACCCGCAGACTCATCAGTGCGCGGCTGCCCACCGGGCCTGCGCCCAACGGTTTTCCCGCCTCCAGCAGTGCGGCATAAAGCCGGGGTTGATCACCCTCGGCGCAGTGCAGTTCCCAGCCGAGATCGCCGGTAAAGCTGACCCGCAGCGCGATGCAGGCAACCCCGGCCACCTCGATCTGCGCGGACCGCATGAACGGAAAGGCGCCGTTCGACAGGTCGGCGTTGGTCAGCCGCGACAGCAGGTCGCGGGCCAGCGGACCGGCGACATTGAAGCCTGCCATCGCCTCGGTCACACTGTGCCAGCGGGTGCCTTCGGGCAGCGGCACAGCATCGAAGAACCGCTTGTGATAGCGTTCCGCCATCCCCGAGCCGACCATGAAGTAATCGCCGCTTCCCAGACAGGTCACGGTGAAATCGCCCGCGATGCCGCCCCGTTTGCCGATCAGCGGCGCAAGGCAACTGCGCCCCGGTTGGTCGGGGATGCGGTTGGCCAACAGCGCGTCCAGCCAGGCGCGCGCCCCGGGCCCGGTGACCCGGTAGCGGGCGAAGTTGGAAATATCGATGATTCCTGCCCGATCGCGCAGGGCCCGCGCCTCGCGGCCCACCGGCGCCCACCAGTTCTGGCGCTCAAACCCGATGGTTTCCTCGCGCGGTTCGTCGCGTTCGGCAAACCACAGCGGATGTTCCCAGCCATAGTTCAGCCCGAACACCGCGCCCATCGCCTTTTGCGCCTCATAGATCGGGCGCACCCGCACCGGGCGACCCGCATCGCGTTCCTCGTTGGGGAAATGGATCTTGAAACGGTTGGCATACTGGTCGCGCACGCGCGCCTTGGTGAAATTGCGGCCCGCCCATACCCCAAAGCGCGCCAGATCCCAACCGAACATATCCAGCTTGGGTTCGCCGGTAACGATCCATTCGGCGGACAACAGGCCAAGCCCGCCCGATTGCGAAAAGCCGGGGATGATGCCGTTGCAGCAGAAATAGTTGCGAAGTTCCGGCACCGGGCCGAACAGCGCCGCGCTGTCAGGCGACCAGATCATCGGGCCATTGATGACACGCTTGATCCCTGCCGCGCCGACCACCGGCACCCGGGCGATGGCGCGCAGCATGTTCGGTTCGATCCGCTCCAGATCATCGGCGAACAACTCGTGGCCAAAGCCCTGCGGTGTGCCCTCTTCGGCCCAGAACTTCATGTCACGCTCATAAGCGCCGACCAGCAGGCCCTTGCCTTCCTGCCGCAGGTAATATTCACCGTCGCGGTCGGCGACCGACGGCAGGCGGCGGTCCATCGCGGCGATTTCAGGAATGGTTTCGGTGACGAAATACTGATGTTCGGTCGGCATCAGCGGCAAAACGATGCCTGCCAGCGCCGCAACCTCGCGCGCCCAAAGACCGGCGGCATTCACCACCCATTGCGTGTGAACGGACCCCAGCGGGGTTTCGACAATCCATGACCCGTCCGCCTGCGCACGCGTCGCCGTGACCGGGCAATTGCGCAGGATCTGCGCGCCGCGCGCCCGCGCGCCCGCCGCATAGGCCATCGTCACGCCCGACGGATCGACGTTGCCGCCTTGCGGTTCGTGCATGATGCAGCGGATGCCGCTGAAATCGACCAAGGGATGCAGGCGTTCGGCCTCGTCGCGCGTCACCTCGTAGAAATCCATGCCGTAGTAGCGCGCCTTGGCGGCTTGTAGCCGCAACTGATGTTCGCGCGCCTCGGTCTGGGCCAGATACAGGCTGCCGGGCTGGAAAATGCCGCAGCCCTGCCCGGTCTCGGCCTCCAACTCTTTGTAAAGCCCCATGGTGTAATGCTGCAGACGGCTGATGTTGGTGCTGTCGTGCAGCCCGTGGATGTTCGCCGCCGCATGCCATGTCGACCCAGAGGTCAGTTCAGACCGCTCCAGCAGCACGACATCTGTCCAGCCCAGTTTGGTGAGGTGATACAGGATCGAACACCCCACCAGCCCGCCGCCGATCACGACGGCCTGCGCATGGCTGCGGGGTTTCTGAGGGTCTGGGTGCGTCATGGCCGATTTCTTCCCGTCGCCGTGCGACATAGGCATCCGATTCTTCGTGATGGCGGGCGCCATCGGCGGCATTCATAGCCTGTCCGATGCAGTTGCCACAGCGAAATGGCATGGCCGGTGGCTCCCGGTGTATCGGGGCCACCGGCCACGCCACAAGGGGCAGGTTGCGGGGGGAAGATTCATCGGGCGGGGCTGGCCGCCCCGGCCCGGATCAGGCGGCGTCGTACCGGCTGAAGATGCGGGTGCGGCCGTTGCGCAGGATCAGATGCACGTCATAGGCATCGCGTTCGTTTTCAGGCCCCATGCCGGGCGATCCATAGGGCATGCCGGGCACCGACAGGCCCACGGCGTTGGGCCGCTCCTCCAGCAGGCGGCGGATGTCGGCGGCCGGGACATGGCCCTCGATCATATAGCCGCCGACCCGCCCGGTGTGGCACGAGAACATGGTGTCGGGAATCCCGTTCGCGCGCTTGAAGGCATAAAGCGCATCCGTGCCCAGATGGTCGGTGGTGACGGTGAAACCGTCGCGCTCCAACACCTCGATCCACGCGCCGCAGCAGCCGCAGTTCGGGTCCTTGGTGACGTGGATCGCGGGGCTTGCCGCCCGCGCAACCATCGGCATGGCCAAGCTCGCAATCAGCGCCACGCCGCCGGTCAGAAAGGTGCGGCGCGATAGCAGGATCGGGGTCATTGTGCTTCTCCTTGAAGGCGCAGGGCTGTTGCACCGAAAGTAGCATCCAGCCACGCGAGGCGAGCAAACAAAAGTCAAGTGCGCGTGAGGTCGGAGCGCGGCCTCACCGCTCGGTCAGCTTCAACTCGATCCGGCGATTCTGGGCCCGCGCCTCGGGCGTGCTGCCGGCGGCCACGGGGCGGTGTTCGCCAAAGCCGGTCGCGGCCAGCCGTTCGGGGGGAAAGCCCAGTTCGTCTTGCAGATACCGCACCACCGACAGCGCCCGCGCCTGACTGAGCGCCCAGTTGTCGCGGAACAGGCCAGCGCCTGACAGCGGCACGTTGTCAGTATGGCCATCCACCCGCAGAATCCAGTCGATTTCGGGCGGAATGGACCCCGCCACTTCGGTCAGGATCGCGGCCACCCGGGCAATCTGTGCGCGCCCTTCGGGGGCTAGGTCGGCGGCTCCGACGTTGAACAAAACCTCGGAGGAGAAAACAAAACGGTCGCCCACGACCCGCACACCTTCGCGCCCCGCCAGCACGTCGCGCAATTGGCCAAAGAATTCCGACCGGAAGCGTTCAAGGTTCTGCTTTTCGGCTTCCAGCCGACGGCGCTCGGCCTCTTCAAGTTCGGCCCGGCGGCGCTGTTCGGCGGCCACCTGCGCCAGCGCGGTATTGAGCTGGGTGCCAAGCGCCTCAAGCTGCAACCGCTTGCCGGAATCCGCCGCCTCGGCGGCTTCGAGCAACCCTTGCAGGCTGCCCAGTTGGGCGCGAAGGGCCGAAACCTGTTCGTTCAGCAGTGCGACCTGACGCGCCTGCCCGGCGCTGCGGTCCTGTTCTTCGGACAGCCGGGCCTGCGCGGTCGCCAGCAGGGCGGCCCGGCGCTCCGCCTCGGACAAAGCGGCGCCCGCGCGGGTTTCCGCCGCCAGCTTTGCCGCAATCGCAGCTGCAAGATCGCGGCGCACGGCCTCCATGTCGGAGCCCTGCGCCTGCAACGCGGCCAGATCGGCGGCGGTGGCCTGTTGGGCCAGAAGCGCCGCCGCCAGCCGGGCGTCAAGGTCGGCGAGCGCCGCATTGGCGGCGGCAAGCTGGGTCAGCGTGTCTTCGGCGCGCTTGCGCTGATCCTCCAGCGTCAGGGTCATCGCCGTCAACTCGGCATCTGCCGATTGCAGTCGCCGACGCAGCGCCTCGGCGGCGGCAGCTTCGGCCAGCCGCGCGGCTTCGGCGGCGGACAGCGCCTGCGCGGTTTCGGCGGCGCGGGCATCGGCAGCCGTCAGCGCCGCCTGACCTTCGGACTCGCGCTGCCGCAGGTCGGCGATCAACGCCTCCAGCGCCTCGCGGCGGGCGGCGTCAAGCCGGGCAGATTCGGCGGCGGCATCCATTTCATCCCGCGCGCGGGCGAGCGCGAGTTGCAGCGCCTCCTGCTCGGACACAAGGCGCGACTGCGTGGCCTCCAGTTCGGCCAGACTGGCCGAGAGCCGCGCCCCTTCGCCGCGTGCCGCATCCCGTTCGGCAATCAGCGCCAGCACACGCGCCTCGAAATCCGCGATGCGGGCGCCCGCGGCGTCAAGCTCGGCGCTGCGGGTGGCCAACTGGCCGGACAGCGACGCGATCAGCGCGGCCTGCTGTGCGCTTTCCGCGCGCGCCGCGCCCAGATCGGTTTCCAGTTGCGCGCCGCGCGACCGTTCCAACCCCAGCGCATCGGCCAGCGTGGCGACTTGCGCCGACAGTTCGTCCAACTGGGTATCCTGCGCGGTGATGGTTTCGCGCAGCACGGACTGCACCACCATGAAGATGGTCAGCACGAACATCATCACCATCAAGAGCGCAGTCATCGCATCGACAAAACCGGGCCAGATCGTGCCCGTCATCTTTTGCGAGGACCGGCGCAGCGCCATGGCCTAGCGCCCGCTCAGCCGCGACAACTGGCGGATCGACTGGGTCAGCGCGGCCAGATCGGCGCGCAGGTCGGCAATGGATTCCTGCCGCCCGGCGCTGATTTCCTCCAGCACGCGCAGCAATTGCACGTCGATCGACCGCAGCCGCATCCGCGCTTCGGCATCCGCGCCCAGCCCGGCATCGCGGTCCACCAGCGCGATCAGCCGGTCCTGCCCGTCAATCATGCGGGTCTGCGCGTCGGCCAGCCGCGCCAGCGCCGCCGCACCGCCGTCGCGTTGGGCCAGACGGTTGATGCCTTCGACCAGCGCGGCGATGCCGTCGCCCAACATCGCGCGATCGTCGGCACCCCGCGCTTCGGCCTCGTCCAGCCGGGTCAGGATGCGGTCCAGCACACCGGCCAGCGCCGAAGTATCGCCCCCCGCGTCGCCTTCGCCCGTTGCCAGCCCGATCCGGGTGATGGACGACAACCATTCTTCAAGCTCGCGGAAAAACCTGTTCTGGCCGTGGCCGGCGAACAGTTCCAGCAAGCCCACCACCAGCGACCCGGCCAACCCGAGCAACGACGACGAAAACGCCGTGCCCATGCCGCCAAGCTGCGCCTCAAGACCGCGCATCAGCTTTTCGAACACCTGAACGCCGGTTTCGCCCTCTTGCGGGGCAAGGCTGCGGATGGTTTCGACCACGGCGGGAACCGTTGTGGCAAGGCCATAAAAGGTGCCCAGCAGCCCCAGAAAGATCAGCAGGTTGGTCAGATAGCGGGTGATGTCGCGCGCTTCATCGATCCGGGTTGCCACCGAATCGAGGATGGAGCGCGACGATGACGCCGAAATCTGCATCTGCACCCCGCGCGAGCGCAGGAGCGCGGCCAAGGGGGCCAGCAGGCGGGGTGCTGCGGTGAAATCCAGCCCGGGGTCGCGCGAGACGAACGCCTCGATCCAACTGACCGAGATCACCAGTTGCACGACCTGCCAGAAACAGGCGAAAATCCCGATCAGGAAGACGAATCCGATGAAGCCGTTCAGCCAGATGTTCGACAGGAACACCTGTTCGACGGCCGGAAAGATCAGCCACGCGCCCGCAGCCACAAGCCCGGTGACCGCCAGCATCATCACGATCTGTCGGACGGGTTGCGTGAAAAGCGCGCCACTGCGCGCGGGTTTGTCCGCAAGGGTGCTCAATGCCCGGCCTGCCCTTTGCCTTGTCTTTATCCGCCCGCATCCTAAGGTGCTATGCTGCAACTGCCAACAGGCAATCGGCAGGTGCAGAAACCGCCGTTAGCGCAAACACAAGGACTCGCCAGCCGCCCCGCTTCGCGCTAGAAGGTCGCCGCACTCCCTATCGAAAGGCCCGCGCCATGACCCCGCAGGACGCCTCGCAGATCACGCGCGACATGTGCCTGATCGCCCCCGTGATCCCCGTTCTCGTGATCGAGGATCTTGCCCATGCCCGCCCGCTGGCCGAGGCCCTTGTGGCGGGTGGCCTGCCGATGCTGGAGGTGACGCTTCGTACCCCCTGCGCGCTTGAGGCGATCCGGATCATGGCGCAGGTGCCGGGTGGCATTGTGGGCGCGGGCACGCTGCTGACACCCGCCGATGTTGCGGCGGCACGGCTGGCAGGGGCGAAGTTCGGGGTTTCGCCGGGGTCCACCCCCCGCCTCTTGGCGGCGTGCGAGGCCGAGGGCCTGCCCACCCTGCCCGGGGCCGCGACCGCATCCGAGGTCATGGCGCTGTTGGAGCGCGGATATACCACGGCCAAGTTCTTTCCGGCGGAAAACATCGGCGGCGCTCCGGCGCTGAAGTCGCTGGGCGCACCCATTCCGCAGGTTTCGTTCTGCCCGACGGGCGGGGTGAGCATGGCCAACGCGATGGATTATCTGGGGCTGGCCAACGTGCTGTGCGTCGGCGGCAGTTGGGTCGCCCCCAAGGCAATGCTTGCAGCGGGCGACTGGGCGGGCATCACCGCGCTGGCACAGGCGGCAAATCGCCTGCCGCGACCCGCGAAATAGGTCGGATTGCCGCGTGACTCCGGCGGGTTGCGCGGGCAACCTGCCAGCAGGCAACCGGAGGGCCGCATATGCACACCACGATCCTGATCGGCGCGCCGCTGGACGCAGGCCAGCGCCGGGCCGGGTGCCTGATGGGCCCCGCCGCCTATCGCGTGGCGGGCATCGTGCCCGCAATCACCGAACTGGGCCACCGGGTCGAAGACAGGGGCGACCTTGGCCCCGGCCCGTTGCAACCCGCCACCTGCGCCAATCCGGCCGTGCATGATCTGGCCGAAGTCGTCGGCTGGACCCGCGCGCTGGCCGAGGCGGGCCGCGCCGCG
>JAUXPG010000324.1 GCA_030683915.1 Gemmobacter sp. | reverse complement strand
GAAGCCGCCGCGCCAGCCGCTGTTCGTGGCGCCGCGCACCTATCGTCGTCGCCGCCTGATGGATGCCGCGCGGATGCTGCCGGTGCTTGGCCTGGTTCTGATGCTGGTGCCGATGCTGTGGGCACCGCAACCGGGGGGCCTCCGGACAACCTCGACCGACGGGTTCTATCTTTTTCTGATCTGGGGCGGGCTGATATTGGCCGCGCGGCTGTTGGCGCCGGGGCTGGATACCACCCCCCCCGACGCCCGCGACGACCGCGGCGAGGGTTAGGGCGATGCCCTTCAACCTGCTGGTCCTGTCCTGTCTGGCCTATGTCGCCTTCCTGTTCGCGGTGGCCTTTGTGGTGGAACGCCGCGCCAAGACGGGCGCGCTGCCTTGGCTGCGGTCGTCGCTGGTTTATACCTTGTCGCTGTCGGTTTATTGCACGGCCTGGACGTTTTATGGTGCCGTTGGTTATGCTGCGCGGTCAGGCCTCGAATTCCTGACGATCTATCTGGGCCCGACGCTGGTATTCGTAGGCTGGTGGGTGGCGCTGCGCAAACTGGTGCGTATTGCGAAAACTCAGCGTGTGACCTCGATCGCCGATCTGATTTCCAGCCGTTATGGCAAATCAAGCCTGCTGGGCGTGGTGGTGACGGTGATCTGCGTGACCGCCGCAACACCCTATATCGCCTTGCAGTTGCAGTCGGTCGCGCTGTCGTTTTCCGTATTTGCCTCGGATACCCCGGATGGCTGGCATCTGCCCGACCGCGATACCACGGCGCTGTGGGTGGCGGCGGGGCTGGCGCTGTTCACCATCCTCTTCGGCACCCGCAATCTGGACGCCAACGAACAGCATCACGGCGTGGTCACCGCCATCGCGGTCGAGGCAGTGGTCAAGCTGGTGGCGCTGCTGGCGGTGGGTGTGTTCGTGGTGTGGTTCGTGGCCGACGGCCCCGCCGACATCAAGGCGCGCATCGACGCCTCGGCGCTGGCCGGGTGGGAGTTGAAGCCCGGCAGGTGGGCAGGGCTGATCTTTCTGTCCGCGGCCGCCATCCTGACTCTGCCGCGCATGTTTCAGGTGCTGGTGGTGGAAAACGCCAATGAACGCCATCTGGCCACGGCAAGCTGGGCATTTCCGCTGTATCTGGCGTTGATGAGCCTGTTCGTGGTGCCCATTGCCGTGGTCGGGCTGCAGGTATTGCCCGCCGGGTCGAACCCGGACCTGTTCGTGTTGACGCTGCCCTTGGCGCTGGATCAGGGCGGGCTGGCGATGCTGGCGTTTCTGGGCGGGTTTTCCTCGGCGACCTCCATGGTGATCGTGGCCGCCATCGCCTTGGCCACCATGGTGTCAAACCACATCGTCATGCCGCTGTTTCTGGCCTTCGGGCAGCGCAAAGGCAAGGAACCGGGCGACCTGCGCCGCCTTGTGCTGTTGTCGCGGCGCACGTCGATTGCCGGTGTGATGGCGCTTGGCTACGCCTATTACGCGCTGTCGGGCGGCTCGGGCGCGCTGGCGGCCATCGGGCTGATCGCATTTGTCGGCGTTGCACAGATCCTGCCTGCGATGATGGGCGCGCTGTTCTGGCGCGGTGCCACACGCACAGGGGCGTTGCTGGGGCTGGTCACGGGGCTGATGCTGTGGCTTTACACGTTGTATCTGCCGTCGTTCGGCGAAGGTGCCGTGCTGTCGGCCGAGGTGTTCGCCTCCGGGCCGTGGGGCATCGGCTGGTTGCGCCCGCAGGGCCTGTTCGGCGTGGTGGGCATGGACCCGCTGATCCACGCGCTGTTCTGGTCGCTTGCCCTGAATACCCTGATGTTCTGCGCCGGGTCATTGCTGACCTTTCCCACCCCGCTTGAGCGGTTGCAGGGCGCGCAGTTCGTCAATGTGTTCGACCATTCCGGCCCGTCCTCGGGTTGGTCGCGCGGTCAGGCCGAGGCCGAGGACCTGCTGGTGATGGCGCAGCGCATTCTGGGCGAGGATGTGGCGCTGTCGTTCTTCCAGCAAGAGGCGCGCGGCCAAGGCAAGGAAGGCTACCTGCCCGACATCACCGCTGGCTTCATGAACGCGCTGGAACGGCGGCTGTCGGGCTCGATCGGCGCCGCGGCGGCCCATGCCATGCTGACGCAGATCGCGGGCGGGTCATCGGTATCGGTCGAGGACCTGATGGCGGTGGCGAATGAAACCGCGCAGATCATGGAATATTCCGCCCGGCTGGAGGCGCAGCAGGCCGAACTGACCCGCACCGCCCGCCAGTTGCGTGAGGTGAACGAGAAACTGACGCAGCTTTCGGTGCAGAAGGATGCGTTCCTCAGCCAGATCAGCCACGAGCTGCGCACACCCATGACGTCGATCCGGGCGTTTTCCGAGATCATGATGGACGATGAAATGCCACCCGCGATGACCGCACGCTATGCTGGCATCATCCATGACGAGGCGATCCGGCTGACGCGGCTGCTGGACGACCTTCTGGACCTTTCGGTGCTGGAAAACGGTACCGTGCAGCTGGCGATCCGGCAGGCCAGTCTGCGCGACATGCTGGATCGCGCCTTGCAGGCGGCGGGGTCCACCCGGCCCGAGCGGTCGTTCACCGTGACGCGCGATGCGCTGGCCGAGGATGTGTTGGTGACGTCCGACACCGACCGGCTGACACAGGTTTTCATCAACGTGGTGTCGAACGCGCGCAAGTATTGCGATGCAGCCGAGCCCACCTTGCGGATTGCGGTGCGGCGCAAGGGGCAGCGGGTGCAGGTGGATTTCATCGACAACGGCTCCGGCATCCCCAAAGAGGCGCAGGCGCTGATCTTCGAAAAATTCGCCCGGCTGACCGATTCGAGCCATGCGGGCGGCGCGGGCCTTGGCCTCGCCATCTGCCGCGAGATCATGCAAAATCTGGGCGGCGACATCAGTTATCTGCCCGGTCAGGGCGGGGCGGCGTTCCGGGTCAGCTTTCCGCGCGTGCTCGACGTGCCGCAGCAGGGGGCGGCTTAACCTTTCGTCAAGGGCGGGCTGCGATGCTGGCGCCACGGACAAGGGGGCGGCATGGAATACAAGGGCGGGGTTCTCAGGCGCAAGCTGGCGGCGTCGCAGCCGGTGGAAACCGGCACGGAAACCGGGGCACGCGCGTGGCGGGTGGCCTTTGCCCGCGCGGCCCGGGACTGCATCGGACTGGATCTGGCGGTGCCGGTGCTGCGCGATGACCGGCGCAGTCTGGGCGAACTGTTGGACCTCGTGCCGGAACGCGCCTTGCTGGCGGTGCTGGAAGGGCCTGCGCAGGGGTTGGGCCTGCTGGCGATGTCGCCTGATCTGCTGGCTGCGGTGATCGAGATGCAGACCACGGGGCGCGTCACCAGCAACCCGCCGCTGCCGCGCCGCCCGACGCGCACCGATGCCGCGATGTCCGCGCGGTTGATCGATGCCGCGCTGACGACGCTGGAACAGGCGCTGGCAACCTCGCCCGACCTGCCGTGGACGGCGGGCTTTCGCTATGCCTCGTTCCTTGACGAACCGCGCCCGCTTGGCCTGCTGCTGGATGATGTGCCGTACCGGCTGCTGGTATGCGATCTCGACATCGCCGGGGGGATGCGCCAAGGGCGCGTGCTGCTGGCCCTGCCCGCAGAAGGCCGGGGGCCGAAACCCGCGCCCGCGCCCCCGGTCGGGGAAACCCCTGTCACGGCGCAAGCGTGGCAGGCGGCGCTGAAGGGCGCGGTGCTGGGGTCGGAAGTTGCACTTGATGCGGTGATCGGGCGTTTGCGTCTGCCCTTGTCGCAGGCCATGGCGCTGGAAAACGGCATGATCCTGCCCTTGAAGGATGCCCGCATCGATCAGGTCACGCTGCTGGTTCCGGGGGGCGATCTGGTGGCTTCGGGCAAACTGGGCCAACACAAGGGGATGCGCGCCTTGAAACTGCGCCGGGTGCAAGGTGAAGCCACCGTTCCGCCGCCGGTCACCGCCGCCGCCGCACCGCTGCCCGGCATCCGCCAGTCGGCCGGCGCCGATGCGGCACCGCCGCCGCTGGCGCGCAGCGCCTGAGGGTCGTTCCGCCCGGGATCAGCGGGCGGCCCAGGCGCGGACAGCCTCGCCGAACCGGGTGAATAGCGGGCGCGACACCGGGTCTGTTGCCGCGCGGTATTCCGGGTGCCACTGCACCGACAGGGTGAACCCCGGCGCGTCGGCAACGCGGATGGCCTCGGGCGTGCCATCGGGGGCGACGCCTTCGATCACGATGCGCGCACCGGGTCTGGCAATGCCTTGGCCATGCAAGGAGTTCGTCATCACCTCGGTGGCGCCGAACACTTCGGCAAACCTGCCACCGGGTACAAGCCGCACCGGATGGCGAAGCGCGAACTTCTCCTCCAGCGTGCCGTCGGGCGGCATGCGGTGGTTCATCCGCCCCGGCAAGTCCCGGATTTCGGGGTGCAGCGTGCCGCCCATCGCCACGTTCACCTCCTGAAAGCCGCGGCATACGCCCAGAAACGGCTGGCCGCGTTCCACGCAGGCGCGGATCAGCGGCAGGGTGATGGCATCGCGCTGGCGGTCAAAGGCGCCGTGGGCGGGAGTTTCATCCTCACCATACTCGCTCGGGTGGACATTCGGGCGCCCGCCGGTCAGCAGGAAGCCGTCGCACACCGCGAGGAGTTCGGCCACCGAAACAAGCCGGGGGTCTGACGGAATGACCAGCGGCAGACACCCCGCCACCTCGGCCACGGCTTCGGAATTCATCAATCCCGAGGCGTGAACATGATAGCTGTCGTTGATGACGTTCTGGTTGCCGATGATGCCGACGACAGGCCGGCGGGCAGGTCTGGTCATGGGGTCCCTCTCGCGCGTCCGGGCATGATAGGCCGGGCGCGCGTCGGGGTGAAGGGGGCAGTGCACCAAACGCGGCACCTGCCCCGGTTAACCGGCGCGATCAGGGTTCGGCGGTAAACCCCGCCGCCTCGATCCCGGCGACGGCGGCAATCGCGTCGTTGTCCGAGGTATCCCCGGTCACGCCCACCGCGCCCAACACGGTGCCCTTGGCATCGCGCACCAGCACACCGCCCTTCACCGGCACGAACTTGCCGCCAAAGGCGCCGTTCATTGCCTGCACGAAATACGCCTGTGTGTCGGCGCGGGACTGGATGGCGGTGCCGCCCAGCCCCAACATGATGCAGCCATGCGCCTTGCCGCGCGCGACGTCGAACCGGCCCGGGCTTGCCCCATCGGCCCGTTCAAACGCGATCGGGTGGCCGCCTGCATCCAGCACCACCACCGAAAGCGGCTTCATCCCCGCCTCGGCCCCCTTGGCGATGGTGGCTTTCAGGATGGCGCGGGCTTTGCGCAGCGTGATCATCGGCATGGTCCTTTCAGGCGGCCTTGGCGCGCAGGCGCCAGGCGTGCAGCAGCGGTTCGGTATAGCCCGAGGGCTGGGTGGCGCCCTGCAGCACCAGGTCACAAGCCGCGCGGAAGGCCGGACCGTCGAACCCCGGCGCCATCGGGCGATAGGCGGGGTCGCCGGCATTCTGCCGATCCACCACTTCGGCCATCTTGCGCAGCGCCGCCGTCACCTGCGCTTCGGACACCACGCCATGATGCAGCCAGTTGGCGATATGCTGGGCCGAGATGCGGCAGGTTGCGCGGTCTTCCATCAGGCCGACATCGTTGAGGTCAGGCACCTTGGAACATCCGACGCCCTGATCGACCCAGCGCACGACATAGCCCAGAATACCTTGGGCGTTGTTCTCCACCTCGCGCAGGATCTGGGCCTCGGTCCATTTGCGGTAGGTCGCCTGCGGAATGTCGAGCAGCGCATCGACATAGGCGCGGCGGCCGCCCTTGGCGAGGCGGCGTTGCACCGCATGCACATCGATCTTGTGATAATGCAGCGCGTGCAGCGTGGCGGCGGTAGGCGACGGCACCCAGGCGCAGTTGGCCCCCTGTTTGGGGTGGTCGATCTTTTGTTCCAGCATGGCGGCCATCAGGTCCGGCATGGCCCACATGCCCTTGCCGATCTGCGCGCGCCCCATCAGCCCGCATTCCAGACCGATATCCACGTTCTGGTTTTCATACGCCGTGATCCAACCCTTGCGCTTGATGAAATCCTTGCGGCTGAAGGGCCCGGCCTCCATGCTCGTGTGGATTTCGTCGCCGGTGCGGTCAAGAAACCCGGTGTTGATGAAAGCCACGCGGTGGCGCGCGGCGCGGATGCATTCCTTGAGGTTGACCGAGGTGCGGCGCTCCTCATCCATCACGCCCATCTTGACCGTGTACTGCGGCAGGCCAAGCACCTGTTCCACGCGGGTGAAGATTTCGTCGGCAAAGGCCACTTCTTCCGGCCCGTGCATTTTCGGCTTTACCACATAGACCGACCCCTTGACCGAATTGCGCAGGCCCGCGGTCTTGGCAAGATCGTGTTTCGCGATCAGCACGGTGATCATGGCATCCATCAACCCTTCGGGAATCTCGCTGCCATCGGGCAGCAGGATGGCGGGGTTGGTCATCAGGTGGCCGACATTGCGGACCCACAGCAGGGCGCGGCCCTTGAGCGTGAGTGATGTGCCATCGGGTGCGGTGCAGGTGACATCGGGCGCAAGGCGGCGGGTAAAGCTGCGCCCGCCCTTCGCCACCTCCTCGGTCAGATTGCCCTGCATCAGGCCCAGCCAGTTGGAATAGGCCAGCACCTTGTCATCAGCATCGACGCAGGCGACCGAATCCTCGCAGTCCATGATGGCGGTCAGCGCGGATTCCAGGCGCACATCGGCCAGCAGGGCCTGATCGCGCGCGCCGATAGGGTGGGCGCGGTCGAACACCAGTTCCACATGCAAACCGTTGTTGCGCAGGAACACCGAGTCGGGCGCCTTGGGGTTGCCCTTGTAGCCCACGAACTTTTCCGGCTGCATCAACGGCAGGTCGTCGATCAAAAGCGCGCCGTTCTGAACGTGGTAGCGGCGCACATCGGCATGGCTGGCGCCTTGGATCGGAAAGGTTTCGTCCAGAAAGACACGCGCACGGGCCACGACACGGGCGCCGTGACCCCTGTCATAGCCGCCGGGCGGCGGCAGGGTGCCCATCGCATCGGTGCCATAAAGGCAGTCGTACAGACTGCCCCACCGCGCGTTGGCGGCGTTGAGCGCGTAGCGGGCGTTCGTGATCGGCACCACCAGCTGCGGGCCGGGAATATCGGCGATTTCCGGGTCGACATTCGCGGTATCGATCTGGAAATCCGGGCCTTCGGGCAGCAGGTAGCCGATACTTTCCAGAAACGCCTTGTAAGCGTAGTGGTCGTGCGGCTGGTTGCGGCGCGCCTTGTGCCACGCGTCGATCTGCGCCTGAAGCGCATCGCGTTTGGCCAGCAGCGCGCGGTTCTTGGGCGCAAGGTCGGCCACCAGCGCGGCAAAACCCGACCAGAAGGCATCGGGCGCAAGGCCGGTGCCGGGCAAGGCCTTGTCATCGATGAACCGGGCCAGGACTTCGGCAACCTGAAGTCCGGCCTTGTCGGTGCGCAGGGTCATATGGGGATCTCCGGCCTGATTGTATGCTGCCGCACACAATAGGCGTCACCCCTGCCCCCGGCAAGGGACGCACAGCCCTGATTTTCGGGGTAACGGCGACAGCAGTTTACGCAAACCGCTAAGAGTGACCGGAAACTTATCCGATCAGCGAAGTTTTGGTTGCATGACGGGAAGATTCGGGCTTAGTTAGCCATATGGCTAAGCATGATGCGGATCTTGACCTGCTGTTTCAGGCACTTGCCGATCCGACGCGCCGCGCGATGGTGGAGCGGTTGGCACAGGGCCCAACGGCGGTGTCGGACTTGGCCCGGCCCAGCGGGCTGCGGCTGCCCACGGTGATGCGGCATCTGGCCGTGCTGGAACGCGCGGGTCTGGTGGTGACGGCAAAGGACGGCCGGGTGCGCAGTTGCGCCATCGTGCCCGAGGCGCTGGCCCCCCTGACCGGCTGGCTGGATGATCGCCGCGCCGAATGGGAACACCGGCTTGACCGGCTCGAAGGGTATGTATTGCAACTGATGAAGGACGCCGCCAATGGCCCCCGATCATGACCCCGAACTTGACCTTCTGCTGGTGCGTGACCTGAACGCCCCGCGCGACATCATCTGGGATTGCTGGACCAAACCCGAGCATCTGGTGCACTGGTTCGTGCCAAAACCGCACAAGGTGGTGGATTGCGAACTGGATGTGCGGGTCGGCGGCGCGTGCAACACCACCTTCGATGTCGATGGCGCCCGGATCGAAAACAAGGGGGTCTATCTGGAGGTGGTGCCGCAGGAGCGATTGGTGTTCACCGACACCTACACGACCGGCTGGAAACCCGCGCCCGATCCCTACATGACCGCGATCCTGAGTTTTGACGATCTGGGCGACGGGCGCACCCGCTATACCGCGCTGGTGCGCCATCGGACCGCGGAAGCCGCCAAATCCCACAGCGACATGGGCTTTCATGAAGGCTGGGGCGCGGCAGCCACGCAGTTGGAAGCGTACGCCCAAGGTTTGTCGCCTGTGGCCGATGACGCGGCGGCGCGCACGATGCGGATTGAACGGGTGATCGCCGCGCCGGTGGCCGTGGTCTGGGGCGCGTGGCTGAACCCCGATACCCTGCCGATGTGGTGGGGCCCTGACGGGTTTACCTGCCACACCCAACGTATCGCGCTCGGTGCCGGGGGCGAATGGGTGTTCGATATGATCGGCCCCGATGGCACGGTTTATCCCAACCAACACCGCTACACCCGGGTGCAGCCGCTGCGCCGCATCGAATATGTGCTGCACTGGGGCGAAAACGGGCCAAAGCATGCCGATGCCTGGGTCACGTTCGATGCGATGGGCGATGAGACGCGGGTGACGCTGGGTATGGTGTTCGTCACAGCCGAGGAATGCGACAAGGCCAAGGGGTTTGGTGCCGAGGCGCTGGGCCTTCAGACTTTGGGCAAGCTGGCGCGGTTTGTCGGCGCGGACTGATCGCCTCGCGCGCGACACCGGTCCGAGCAATATTTCACCGCGTCCCAGTCGCGCGCCCATTTCTTGCGCCATGCAAAGGGTCGGGCGCAACTGGCGCAGGTCTTTTGCGGCAGGTCCACCTTTTTCACCCCGCGCGGCATCACAGGTCCAGCGTCAGTTGCGCGGCCACTAGCGGGCGGCGGCGGGGCGCAGGGGTGCGGCGGTCGTTCACAAACAGCGCGGTGTCCGGGCTGGAATGCTGGTCGGCAATGCGGGCAGCGGCGGCGGCAAAGCCCGGATTGCGGCGGTGCGCCCACAAGGTTTCCCGCGCGGCACGGGCCGACAAGGCCGGATCGACCAGCGGCTCGGGATACCGCTTGCCCAGCAAGCCCCCCGCCCCGGTCCATCGCCACGGCGTATGCAGCAGCGGGGCTGGCACAACCGCCAATTCCGGCACCCAGCGCCGGGTGAACCCACCGTCGGGGTCGTGGTCTTGCCCTTGCTTCACCGGGTTATAGATGCGGATCGTGTTTATGCCAGTCACGCCCGCCTGCATCTGCACTTGTGGCCAATGGATGCCGGGGTCGTAATCGGTGAAAAGCCGCGCAAGCACCTGCCCCGCCGCCCGCCAATCAATCCCCAGATGATGCACCGCCACCGACACCAGCATCGCGCGGGCGCGGAAGTTCAGCCACCCGGTCGCGCGCAGATACCGCAGGCAGGCATCGGCAAACGGCAGCCCGGTTTCCCCTGCAGCAAATGCCGCGAGATGCGTGCTGTTGCCCCGCGCGAGGTCGCAGGCGGGATGCAGCGCGCGTATCTCAAGGTCGGGCCGGTCCTCCAGCCGCTGATGGAAGTGGTCGCGCCATGCCAGTCGGGCGTGAAAGGCACGCACGGCCCCTGCGGGGAGGGAACCCGGCATCCCCGCCGCCGCTTCGCGCAGCGACAGCGTGCCGAGCGCCAGATGCGGCGACAGCCGCGAACAGGCGCGTTCGCCCCCTACGGGCGAGGCCATGGCCGCCTGATACCCCGCGCCCCGGCCTGCGGCGAAACTGTCGGCCAGTGCCAGCCCCGCCGACCGCGCGCCCGCCTGCCGATGGGCACAGGGGTCAGGTGCCAGCCCCAGCGCCCGGGCGGTGGGGATCAGCCCCGGTTCCACCCCCGGCACGGGCGTCAGGGCCACAGGCTCCAGCCGGGGGGCGGCCATGAAATCGGCCTGCGCGGCGGCCCATCCACCACGGCTGGTCTGACCGCGCCGGATGGCCGAGGCGGCCAATTCCTCCCACCGCACAGATTGCGCGCGGGCCATGGCGGCAACCCGGCGATCACGATCAAAGGTCCAAA
Organism: Gemmobacter sp.; assembly: GCA_030683915.1. Lineage (GTDB taxonomy): Bacteria > Pseudomonadota > Alphaproteobacteria > Rhodobacterales > Rhodobacteraceae > Wagnerdoeblera. Next base: position 12,016 of record JAUXPG010000324.1, on the reverse strand, counting down.
GCGTGCCGGTTTCCTGATGGCTGACAATCGCGCCGATGCGGTGCGCGCGCACCAGACGCGCGATCACCTCCACCGCGTCGCCGGTCCGCACGACCAGCGGTGCCCCAAGCGCGGCAAGATCACCGCGCAGTCCCGCCAACGCCTCGGCCACGGTTTCCCAGTGCCGGGTCGCCATGTCCGGCTGCACCCAAAGCGCGGGCTCCGCCACATAAAGCGGCAACACCCGGCCCAGCGCCGCCGCCCGGACCAGTGCAGGATGATCAGCGACGCGCAGGTCGCGCTTGAACCAAAGCAGAACATTCATGGAACAAAGGGTATAGCGCCGCCGTTCGATTCGTAAAGACCCGGCGCAGGCGCGCAACATCTCTGCCAGCCTGCAGATCGCGTTACTGCGGGTTGCCGCGCGGCGGCATCGCCACGCCACCGGCAAATTTTCGCCAGATCCCTTTGTCGGCTTTGCCTTGGGTGGCGAATCCCTTATTCTTTAGGCTCATGAGTGGGGGTGCGGATGCAGCGTTATGAATACCGGGTGATTCCGGCGCCACGGCGGGGGGAAAAGGCCAAGGGCCTGAAAACCACCGAGGCGCGGTTTGCCAATAGCTTGACGATCGCGATGAACCAGATGGCGGTCGAGGGATGGGAGTACCTGCGCGCCGATACCCTTCCGGCCGAGGAACGCGTCGGCCTGACCGGGCGCACCACGACGTTCCAGCACATGCTGGTGTTCCGGCGTGCCCTTGCGGGCGCCGAAGTCGCGGCGCCGACCAAGTTGATTGCGCCGCCGCAGGCCGAACCCGAAGCGCCCGAAGCCGTGCTGCCCGAGGTGGACCCGATGGATGTCGCCGCGCGCCGCGCCGCGCTGATCGCGCGGCCGCAATTCGGCCCGTCCCCCAAGCTTTCGACCCGGACGGAGCCCGGTCTTGCGCCGTCAGTCGGCCCGGCCCCCGGTGGGCAGGCCGCCGAATAGCGCCTCAGCCGTCGATATCAAGCGCGAGGGCGTGGATGCGCCCCATTAGTTCGGGGCCTAATGCTGCGTGTACCGCACGGTGCCGCGCGATCCGTGTCTGCCCGGCAAAGGCATCGGCCCGGATCGCCACGCGGAAATGGCTTTCGCCAGAGCCGTCATCGCCCGCGTGACCCGCGTGGCGATGGCTTTCGTTCACCACTTCCAGCCGTGATGGGGCGAACGCCTCGGAAAGTTGACGGCGAATTCTGTCCTCGACCCGCATTTTTGGCTGGCCCCCCCTTCAAGTACGCGTGGAATAACCTAGACTTGCCCGCCTGAGTCGGAAAGGCAAGTCCCGGAGCCCGCAAATGACCACCCGTTCGCCATTCGAATTCGACATCCGCGTATCGTCCGACAAGAAGCGCAAGGCGCGTGGCCGTCGCGGCATGTCCGGCGCCGTGGAAAGCACTGACCGCCCCTGCACATATCCGGGATGTCAGGAGCCGGGGCAGTACCGCGCGCCGAAGTCGCCCGACCAACTGGATGAGTTTGTCTGGTTCTGCCGCGACCACGTGCGCGAATACAATCTGAAATGGAACTTCTTTCAGGGCCAGACCGAAGAGGAATTTCAGCGCTTCATCGACAAGGATCGCGTCTGGGGCCGCGAGACCAAGCCGTTTGGCCAGCGCCCCGACGAAGGCCGTGCGTGGGAACGCATGGGCGTGAACGACCCGCTGGAGATTTTGGGGGAGAAGGGCACACGGTCGGCCCCGGCGGCGGTGCAGTCGCGCCGTTTGCCGCCGACCGAACGCAAGGCGCTGGAAATCCTTGATGCGCGCGACAGCTGGACGCGGGCCGAGATCCGCAAGCAATACAAAAGCCTTGTGAAAGACCTGCACCCGGACCTGAACGGTGGCAACCGTGCCGACGAAGACCGCCTGCAAGAGGTGGTCTGGGCATGGGACCAGCTGAAGGACAGCCGCCACTTCAAGGAGTGACGGCCGCCCTGCACCGGGATCAGAAATCAGTCGGCGCGCCGCCTTCCTGCTTGCGGCGTGCGACAAATTCCTCCAGCGCGCCCTTGTGGTCGGCATTCATCGCAGGGGCCTCGAACTCGGCAAGAATTGCCTTGTAGATGCGGTGGGCGCGTTCGGGCGTCCAGACCGCACCATCCGCCTGCCATGCCTCATAGTTGCGCCAGTCGCTGGCGATGGGGGCATAGAAGGCCGAGGTATAGCGGTCTTGCGTGTGCTGGCAGCCAAAGTAATGCCCGCCAGCCCCGACCTCGGCAATCGCGTCGAAGGCGATGTCGTCGGGCGTGGTGGCAAAGGTCGCTTCTTCAAAGTAGCGCTGGATCATCTGCAGCACTTCGCAGTCCATGACGAACTTCTCGGGGCTGGCGATCAGCCCGCCTTCAAGCCAGCCTGCCGCGTGGTAAACCATGTTGGTGCCCGACTGCACGGCTGCCCACAGCGAATTGCTGGTCTCCCACATCGCCTGCCCATCCGGCACGTTGGCGGCGCAGACGCCGGACGACCGCATCGGCAGGCCATAGAACCGCACCAGTTGCCCGGTCATCTGCGTCGCGCGCATGTATTCGGGCGTTCCAAAAGCGGGTGCGCCGGATTTCATGTCAACGTTGCTGGTGAAGGTGCCGATGGCGACCGGGCAACCCGGACGGATCAGTTGCAGCAGCACGATGGCCGACAGCGCCTCGGCAATCGACAGGGCCACCGCGCCCGCCATGGTCACCGGCGCCATCGCTCCGGCCAGCGTGAACGGGGTCACCACCACGGGTTGCCCACGCCGCGCCAGACGCATCGCGCCGTCCAGCATCGGGAAATCGTGCTTGAGCGGGCTGACCGAGTTGATGTTGGTATACATCCGCGGTTTGGCGTCGAATTCGTCGTGGGTCAGGCCGCCTGCAAGGCGCACCATCTCCATCACGTCTTCGACCCGCTCTGCCCCCAACGAATAGGCGTGCACCACCTTGTCGGTCAGCACCAGTTTTTCATAAAGGCAGTCGAGGTGACGCACCGAGGCGTGGATATCTACCGGCTCCACGGGGTAGCCGCCCGCGATGTGGATGCAGTTGAAATACTGCGTCAGCTTCATGAAGTCCTTGAAGGTTTCAAAGTCTCCCGCCCGCTTGCCGCGCTCCAGATCCCACGAATTCGGCGGCGACGACACGTTGACAAACACCATGTGCTTGCCGCCGATGATGATTTCGCGGTCCAGGTTGCGCGGGGTGATGGTAAAGGTCGACGGTGCCTTGCGCACCATCTCCATCACGAAATCCTCGTCCATCCGCACGTTGGTGCCGCTGACGCGGCATCCCGCCCGGCGCAGGATGTCCACCGCCTCGGGGTTCAGCATCTCGATCCCGATGTCGCGCAGAATCCGCATGGCACCGTTGTGAATCGCCATCACGCCGGTTTCATCCAGCGGTTCGGTCGGGCGGTCGGGGTTGATCGGCAGGCGCCACGGCATCTGGTCAATCGCATGACCGCCGCTGCGGCGCTGGTTGCCCGCCCGCCCGCCGCCACGCGATCCGGCCCGGCGCTTGCCCGCAGTATCGTCGCTCATGGCGCATCCTTCGCCTTTGGGGTGTCCTGCGGCGCAGCATGCCCGCAAGGGCCGGGCAAATGTTCTGCCGGATGCGACAGATTCAGGTCGTTTTCTGGAATTTACGCGGCGGCCATTCGGTCGAGCCACCCCGGCAGCCCGCCGATATCGGGCAGCACCACATCGGCGTGCGGGTTCAGTTCCTCGGTGCCTGCAATGCCCGTCAGCACCCCGACCCGGCGCATGCCGGCGTGGGCACCTGCGTGCAGGTCGTGCAGGCTGTCGCCCACCATCACGACGTGGCGCGGGTCGAGCCCGGTCACCGTGCAAAAGGCCAGCAACTGCCCCGGCGCCGGCTTTGCGCCATGCCCCGAATCGCAGCCGGCGACGAAATCGAACAGGTCTGCCACCCCGGCGCGGTTCAGGTGGGCGTGGGCCGGGGCCTCGGCGTCGTTCGTCACCAGCCCTATCCGCAGGCCCCGCGCGCGCAACGCCGCCAGCAGCGGACGCAACGGCACCGCCTCGGCCAAGGGCACCTCGATCGCCAGCGCGTTCATCCGCTCCACCAGACGGGCAGGAATGCAGCCGGGCACATGCGGCGCCAGCATCTGCGCCAATTCCACCGGCGTGCGCCCGATCACCGGGCTGTCCCACGCAAAATCGCGGGTGTCGAGATCAAAACCCACGACCTGCGCCAACTTGCGCGCCTGTGCCTCGTCGCCTTGCGCCAGTTCCAACGCAAGACGGGCTGTCCAGTCCGCCCACGTGCGGCGAAAATCGAACAGCGTGCCGTCCTTGTCAAAGATGATGCCGCCGATCATGCCGCCCCCCGTAGCCATCCGCCTGCACCCTGCCCGCGCCGCATGCGGCGCGCAAGGGGGCGCGCGGTCAGGTCCAGTGCCAGACCTGCCCGCCCGGCAGGCGCGCCCGCGCAAGGGCCGGTTGCGTGGGCGCCACGCCGATCGCTGCGGCAAAATCCAGCACGCGCTGGTCCTCTTGCAACAGGAAATCGAGCACGGCGCCCAGAAAGGCCGGGTCTGATGCGCGCGCCCGCATCTCGGCAATGTCGGCACCGCTGGCCGCAAGGAAGGCGCCGAGCAGATCATCCTGCGCCGCGACATGCGCGAGGGCCTGCAAACCCACGGTTTCGGCCTGCTCAGGGGTCATGCGCGCATCCTTTCCGGCGGAAATCCGCGCGCCTGCCAGCCTTGCGGGCTTGGGCTGACGCAAGCGGAAACCATTTGTTAACCATTGCAGCGGAATCTGCGGGATATGCAGGCGACGCGCAACCCCGTTACGATTGAGAGGAGTCACAGTGCCATGACGCGCAGGATTCTGATCGTCGATGACGTGCCGACCAACCGTATCATACTCAAGGTCAAACTGAACGCAGCCTGCTATGAGGCGGTCCAGGCTGCCAGCGGGTCCGAGGCGCTGGAACTTGCGCGCCGTCATCCGCCGGATCTGGTGCTGCTGGATTACATGATGCAAGGGATGGACGGCGTCGCGGTCTGCCGCGCGCTGCGGGCCGACCCGGCAACCGCGCAGGTGCCGGTCATCATGTTCACCGCCTCGGGGGACGATTCCGCCAAGATCGCGGCCCTGCGCGCAGGGGCGGATGATTTCATGCTCAAGCCCATTGACGACAAGATATTGCTGGCGCGCATCCGCAACCTGCTGCGCACGCGCAGCGGCGAACTGGCGGAAAGTTCGGCGGCGATGGACGGATTCGGTCTGGCCGAACCCGCCGCCGCCTTTGACGCGCCCGGTCGCGTAGCCCTGATCGCCCCGCGGCCCGAAACCGCGTTGCGTTGGCGCGGGGCGCTGGCGCCGCATCTGCCGGGCCCGATCACGCTGATGGGACGCGAAGCGGCGCTGGACGGGTCAGGCGGGCCGGTCGATCTTTACATCATCATGGAGGACAAGGGCGGTCCCGGCAGCGGCCTGCAGCTGATGTCGGAACTGAGGTCGCGCCCGGGCAGCGCCAACGCCGCGATCTGCCTTGTCCTGCCCGCCAGTGCCCAGGCCGATGCGGCGACCGCGCTGGATCTAGGCGCGGACGACGTGCTGCGCGATGGCTGCGACGCTGCCGAGGCCGCGCTGCGCGCGCAGGCGCTGATCGCGCGCAAGCGGGCCGGCGACCGCCAGCGCGCTCGGCTGGCCGAAGGATTGCGGTTGGCGGTGACCGATCCGCTGACAGGTCTGCACAACCGCCGCTACGCCCTGCCGGCGCTGGGGCGGATGCTGGCCGATGCCGCGAACCAACAGCGCCCCTGTGCCGTGCTCGCCTTGGATATCGACAGGTTCAAATCGGTGAATGACAGGTTCGGCCACGCGGTTGGCGATGCCGTGCTGGCCGAGGTCGCGGCGCGGCTTTCGTCGGCGCTACGCCCAGGCGATCTGATCGCCCGCATCGGAGGCGAGGAATTTCTGGTCGCGCTGCCCGACGTGACCGAGGGCGATGCCTTGGCGTTGGCCGAAAGGCTGCGGCGCAGCGTGGCCGAACGGCCCTTTGCCGTGGTCGCGGACGAAGCGGGGTTGCAGGTGACCGTCTCGATCGGGCTCGCGCTGGCCTCGCCCGCCCACGCCGCCGATGCGGTGCTTGCCTGTGCCGACCGTGCGCTGATGGCCGCCAAGGCCGATGGCCGTGATCAGGTAATCACCAGCCGCCAATCCGCCGCCTGAAAGCTTGCCCTGCGTTGGGGCTTTGTTAAGGTGCTGCCGGTAGCATGGCCCGGAACAGCAGCAAGGACAGGTGCGATGCACGGCCTGATGAACCGCGCCATTCAGGGGTTTCTGCGCGATGTCTACGGGCCCGACCTGTGGTCGGGCGTGGCGCGGACGGCGGGCCTTGGCCCCGACGGGTTCGAGGCGATGCTGCACTATGACGATGCCTTGACCGATGCCGTGTTGCGTGCGGCGACAGCGGCCTTGGGCCGCGCCCGCGAAACCATTCTGGAGGATATCGGCACGTGGCTGGTGTCATCGCAGGCCGGGCAACCGCTGCGCCGCTTGTTGCGGTTTGGCGGCGTCAGTTTCACCGATTTCCTCTACTCTCTCGAGGACCTGCCGGGCCGCGGCCGGCTTGCCCTGCCCGATCTCGGCTTGCCCGCGCTGGAACTTCAGGAACCGCAGGCGGGGGTCTACGATCTGACCAGTCGCGGGCTTCCGGGATTTGGCCACGTGATGGTGGGTGTCCTGCGCGGCATGGCAGACGATTATGGCGCGCTGGTCCTGCTGGACCATGCCGGTGCCGATGGCGCCACTGAAACCGTTCGCATCCAGTTGCTTGCCGCCGATTTTGCCGAAGGCCGCCGGTTCGAATTGGTCGGCGGGGGCTAGGGATGGACGGGCCGCCGCTCACCCCCGAATTCCGGATCGGCGCAGCCGCCCTTGGGCGGGTCATGCCGATGCATCTGTGTCTCGACCCGGCGGGGCGGATCAGCGCGGTCGGCCCCACTCTGGCCAAGATTGCCCAGACCCGGCTTGAGGGGCAGGCGTTCTTCGACAGCTTCCTGCTGCGCCGTCCGACCGGGGTGGCCAATATGGCGGACCTGCGCCGCCGCGCGGGCCAGCAGCTGCACCTTGCGCTGCGCGCGGCGCCCACAAACGGCCTGCGCGGCCTTGCCCTGCCTCTGGCCGAGGAGGGCATGTTGATCAACCTGTCCTTCGGTATCGACCTGCCCGATGCTGTGCGCCATCACCGACTGTCGGACGCCGATTTCTCGCCCACCGATCTGGCGGTTGAACTGCTTTACCTGCTGGAGGTGAAGGCGCTGGTCATGGGCGAACTGGCCGACCTGAACCGCCGCCTGCAAGGTGCCAAGTCCGTGGCCGAAGAACAGGCCCAGACCGACACCTTGACCGGCCTGCGCAACCGCCGGGCGATGGATGTGCATCTGTCGCACCTCATCCTCACCGGCACCCCGTTCGGGTTGATGCATTTGGACCTCGATTATTTCAAGCAGGTCAACGACACATTGGGTCATGCTGCGGGCGACCATGTGCTGACCCATGTGGCCGACGTGTTGCGCGGCGAAACGCGGCAAGGCGATACGGTGGCGCGTGTCGGTGGGGATGAATTTGTCATCCTGCTCCCCGGTCTGGTCGACTGCGGGCGGCTGCACGGCATCGCGGCACGCATCATCACCCGGCTTGGCCAGCCTATCGTGTTCGAAGGCCAGACCTGCGCGGTTTCGGCCAGCATCGGCATGACCGTGTCTACCGCCTATGACGGGCCAAGGCCGGACCGCATGCTGTCGGACGCCGATCAGGCGCTCTATGCCTCGAAACACGCAGGCCGCGGGCGGGCGACCACCTTTTGCCCCTGAAACCACGGATGTTCGAAAATTTTCGATTGACAGACGTGTGATTCACCACAAAACTACACCGTAAAGTTAAGTTATTTTCCCACCTGCCCCGGCAGGCTCCGACCCCACAATTGGGCGTCGGCAGGGCGGGCGCGCACCAGAAAGGGCGGAGATGCTTCAGGAACGGATCGAGGGCAAATGGCTGGCCAGTTTCCGGCGCGTCCTTGCGCTGAACGGCATCGGGGCCGGCACGCGGATAGCCATCGTGTCGGAAACCCAGTCGCGGCCAGTGCTCGTCCACCTTTGCGAGTTAGCCGCCTATGACCTTGGCGCGGAATTTTGCATGATCTGCATGCCGACCCCGCCACAAACCGCGCCGGTGCCGGTCAAATCCACGGGCACCAGTTGGGCGTTACAGGGCAACCGGGCTGTCATCGAAGCGCTGAAACTCGTCGAAGTGATCGTGGATTGCACGGTCGAAGGGCTGATCCACGCGCCCGAATGGCCCGAGATCGAGGATGCGGGCCGCACCCGCCTGCTCGTCATCACCAACGAGCACCCCGAAATTCTGGAGCGGACCGAACCCAAGCCCGAACACGCCGCTGCGGTGAACGCCGGCATTGCGGCGCTGAAGGCGGCAGAGCACATGCACGTCACCTCGGCAGCCGGCACCGATTTTCACGTCGACCTGCGTGGTGCGCCCTGCGGCGGCACGGCGGGCTTCGGCACCACGCCGGGCGCGGTCGCCCATTGGCCGGGCGGCCTCTGCCTTGCGTTCCCGGGCAAGGGCTGCGCGCAGGGCCGCATCGTGATGGACGTGGGCGACATGAACCTGACGTTCAAGACGGTGCTCACCAGCCGCATCGACTTTACCATTCAGGATGATTTCATCACCTCCATCAAGGGCGACGGCATCGACGCGCTGCACCTGCGCGAATACCTTGAGGCGTGGGATGACCCCAACGCCTTTGGCATGTCCCATGTCGGATGGGGGGTGAACCCGGGCGCGAAATGGGTCTCGGCCGCGATGTATGACAAGCGCGACATGCAGGCGGTGGAGTTCCGCGCGCTGGCGGGGTCGTTCCTGTGGTCGACCGGCGCCAACCAGTATGCCGGGCGGTTCACGCTGGGCCATTTCGACCTGCCGATGCGCAACTGCACCATCGCCCTCGACGGGCGCGTCGTCGTGCGTGACGGCGTTCTGACCGAAGGATTCGCCGCATGAATGACCCCCGCCCTGTTCCCGCGACCATGCCCACAAGCCATCCCGGTGATTACTACGATCTGAGCCGTATCCGCCCCGAGGTGCTTGCGGTGATGGAGCGGATCAACACGCTCGGTCCCGTCTTTGCCTCCCGCGCCCGGGCGGTCGATGATGAGGCTTCCTTTCCGGTCGAAAACTACCGTGATCTGGCGGACGAGGGGTTTTTGGGCCTTTGCATCCCGCAGGAAAACGGCGGCATGGGTTTCTCCATGTGGGAATACGCGATGGTTGGCGCCGAGATCGGCAAGTTCTGCGGCGCCACGGCGCTGACCTTCAACATGCACAACTCATCGATGGCATGGTCGCGCTTCATGTTCGAGATGCCGAACTTGACACCCGAGGAAAAGGCCGAGTTCGCGCCCCTGCGGGAACGCCAATTCCTGCGCGCGATCAAGGAACGCGCGATCTTTTCGCAGCCGATCTCCGAAGGTGGCCAGAACTGGACGTCGAAACCCAACCAGACCCAATGCCGCGCCGTCGAAGGCGGCTGGAAGATCAACGGGTTCAAGAAATTCGCCTCGCTCGCGGGTTATTGCGACTATTACACCATCGTCTGCACCGAAGTGTTCGAGGGGGTGGAGCCGCGCCACGAGGACACCATGCTGTTCGTCGTCCACAAGGACGCCCCGGGCCTGACGGTCAAGGGGGAATGGGACCCGCTGGGCATGCGCGGCACCAACAGCCGCGACCTGATCCTGAAAGATGTCTTCGTCACCCGTGACGATCTGCTGATGCCGCGGGGAATTTTCGGCAAGACGCTGCCGAATTATCCGCACATGATGGCGACGCTCTCGCCCACCTACATGGGTGTGGCACAGGGCGCCTATGATTTCATGGTGGCTTATCTGAAGGGGCAGGTCCCCGGCCAGCCCCCGATCGACCGGCGGATGTATGCGACCAAGCGTATCACCGTTGGCAAGATGTATGCCCGGCTCGCCAACATGCGCGCGCTGTGGTGGCAGGCATTTTCCGAGGCCAAAGGTTTCCCGACCAAGGGCGAGGTGATGCGGATGTATGCCGCGCAATACAACATCATGGAGGGTGTGCAGGAAATCGCTGCGCTGGCGATCCGCACCTGTGGCGGGCAGTCGATGCTGCGCAGCCTGCCTCTGGAACGGATGTACCGCGACAGCCGTTGCGGGGCATTGATGCTGCCCTACACCTCGGAAATCATGGAGGATTACCTCGGCGTCCTTGCGCTTTACGACATGGACGAGATTGACACCGCCCCCGGAGACGAAGGCGGTGCGCGCAATTCGCTGTGGCGCGGTGACGCGGGCAGCCTGAAGGGGCTGCGCTGACCATGCCCCGCGACCGGGTGCAGGTGCGCGGCGTCGCGGGCCGGGATGCAGCCTCGGTCTGGGCCTTGGCGGGGGATTTTCTCGGCGCGTGGCACCCGTTCATCGACCATATCGAGGCCGAACCGGGCGTCCCTGAAACCCGCCGCTTCACCGTCAAGGGCGACGATGCCGTCTATCGGGAACGGCTGACCTACCGCTCCGAAAGTGACCGGGTGCTGGCGTATCAGGCGCTTTCGGGCATCGAGGGCGCGGACCGCTACGCGGCGCGCTTGTCGGTGGCGGAAACCGACGGCGGCACCTCGATGCTGTGGTCCGCCGATATCACCGCCCGTGCGGAACGGCTGGCGGCGATTTGCGCGGGCACCGAGGCGGTCTTCCGTGCGGGGTTGGAGGCGTTGGCCGCCGCGCCCCCTGCCCCACCCGCGCCGCGCCTTGACGCGGCGCCTCCGGTGCCCGTCGAAACCCGCCTGCTGGACGGCACGCCCCGGTTGGCGCTGTCCTGCGCGGGCGCCTCGGGGCCGCTGGTTATCTTTTTGCATGGCATCGGGGGCGGGCGGGCCAATTGGCACCGCCAGTTGCACGCGCTGGCCCCCCATGCCCGCGCGGTCGCGCTGGACCTGCGCGGCTATGGTGACAGCACGCTTGGCTTTGGCCCCTCCTCGGTCGATGGCTATTGCGATGACATCCTGCGCGTCGCAGCAGCGTTCGGCGCGGATAAGTTCGTCCTGGTGGGGCTGTCCTATGGCGCGTGGATCGCCACCTCGTTTGCCATGCGCCACCCGGCCCGGTTGGCAGGCCTTGTGCTGTCGGGCGGATGCACCGGGATGTCCGAGGCTGGCCCCGAGGAACGCGAGGCCTTTCGCATCAGCCGCGAGGTGCCGCTCGATGCAGGCCAGCGCCCCGCGGATTTCGCGCCTGCGGTGGTGGGGATTCTGGCCGGGCCAAAGGCCGACGCCGCAACGCGCGCCGAACTCCTCGCCTCGATGGCGGCAATTCCGGCTGAAACCTACCGCGATGCCCTCCGATGCTTCACCAACCCGCTGGAGCGGTTCGATTTTTCCCGCATCACCATGCCCTGCCTTCTGATGACCGGCGAACACGACCGACTGGCGCCCCCTGCGGAAATCCGCACCGTGGCAGGCCGCATCCTTGATGCCAGCCCCACCCCCGACGTGCGGTTCGAGGTGATCGCCGATGCCGGCCACCTGTGCAACATCGAAGCACCGGGGTCCTATGATGCGCACCTTCTGCGCTTTGTGCGGCGGGTCGCGCCATGACGCTGGGCGCCCGCGCCCTCAACAAGGCGGCCAAGGAACGCCGGATTCTGGATGCGGCGTTCCGGGTGTTTTCGCTGGCGGGCTATGCGGGCGCGTCGATGGACGCCATCGCCGATGCGGCGCGGGTGTCAAAACCGACGCTCTATCAGTATTTCGGGTCCAAGGATCAGCTGTTCGCCGCCATGATGGACAGCGCGCGCGACCAGATGCTGCAACCGTTCGATGGTCGGGGCGACATGGTAGACCAGTTGCACCGCTTTGCCTGGGCCTATGCCGACACGGTGATGCGCCCCGACCTGCTGGGCCTTGCGCGGCTGGTGATTGGCGAGGCCGCGCGCTTTCCCGAAATCGGC
>JAUXPG010000281.1 GCA_030683915.1 Gemmobacter sp. | reverse complement strand
CCCGGCAATGCCGGGATCGCGATGCTGGCCGAATGTGCCGATATCGACATCCTCGACGGCGCCGCGGTGGTGGTCTTCGCCGAAGAGAACGCGGTCGATTTCGTCATCGTCGGGCCCGAGGCGCCGCTGGCCGCCGGGGTGGCCGATGCGCTGGCGGCGGCGGGCATCCTGCATTTCGGCCCCTCCGCCGCCGCCGCGCGGCTGGAGGCGTCCAAGGCGTTCACCAAGGAAATCTGCGATGCCTGCGGGGCGCCGACCGCCGCCTACGCCCGCTTCACCGACGCCGCCGCCGCCTGCGCCCATATCCGCGCCCACGGCGCCCCCATCGTAATCAAGGCCGACGGGCTTGCCGCTGGCAAGGGGGTGGTGGTGGCCATGACCGAGGCCGAGGCGCTGGCCGCGATCGACGACATGTTCGGCGGTGCCTTCGGCGCGGCAGGGGCCGAGGTGGTGATCGAAGAGTTCATGCAAGGCGAAGAGGCCAGTTTCTTCGTGCTCTGCGACGGCGAAACCGTGCTGCCCATCGGCAGCGCGCAGGATCACAAGCGGGTGGGCGACGGTGACACAGGTCCGAACACCGGCGGGATGGGGGCCTATTCGCCCGCACCCGTGCTGACCGAGGCACTGGCCGCGCAGGCGCTGGACCGCATCATCCGCCCGACGGTGGCGGAAATGGCCCGGCGCGGGACGCCCTACAAGGGCGTGCTCTATGCGGGGCTGATGATCGACGCCGGGCAGGCGCGGCTGGTGGAATACAACGTCCGCTTCGGGGACCCGGAATGCCAGGTCCTGATGATGCGGCTGGGGGCGCAGGCGCTGGACCTGATGCTCGCCTGCGCCGAAGGGCGGCTGGCGGGGATGCAGGCGAACTGGGCCGACGACCACGCGCTGACCGTGGTGATGGCCGCTGCAGGCTACCCCGGCGCGTATGCAAAGGGCTCCGCGATCCGCGGGCTTGACGCCTTGCCCGAAGACAGCTTCCGCATGGTCTTTCACGCCGGAACCGCCGCGCGGGACGGACACATCGTGGCGGCCGGCGGGCGGGTGCTGAACGTCACCGCACGGGGCGCCACGCTTGCCGAGGCACAGGCGCGCGCCTACGCCATGGTGGATGCAATCGACTGGCCCGAAGGATTCTGCCGCCGCGACATCGGCTGGCGCGCGCTGTAGGTCAGGCAAGGCCGGGGGCTCTGCCCCCGGACCCCCGGGATATTTGCATCGGCGCGAATCAGGGGCGCGCGCACCAGGCCGTGCGCTCAGGGGCGGATCGTGCCGTCGCCGGTGACCAGATATTTGAAGCTGGTCAATTGTTCGGCCCCCACCGGCCCGCGGGCGTGCAGCTTGCCCGTCGCGATGCCGATTTCCGCGCCCATCCCGAATTCGCCACCATCCGCAAACTGGGTGGAGGCGTTGCGCATCAGGATCGCGCTGTCCAGCCGCTCGAAGAAGCGCGCCGCCGTGGAGTCGTTTTCGGTCAGGATGGACTCGGTGTGGCTGGAACCGTAGCGGCGGATATGGGCGATCGCCTCGTCCACGCCATCGACCACCTTGGCGGCGATGATGCTGTCAAGGACCTCGCGACCGAAATCCTCGGGGGCCGCCGGAACCGTGCCGGGGATCTTGAGCAATTCGCCGGTGGTGCGGACCTCGACCCCGGCTTTGAGCAGGTCTTCGATCAGCACCGCGCCGTGCTGGGTGTAGAACCGCCAGTCGATCAGCAGGCATTCGGCGGCACCGCAGACGCCGGTGCGGCGGGTCTTGGCGTTCAGGACAACACGGCGGGCCTTGGCCAGATCAGCGTCGCGGTCGGCATAGACGTGGCAGATGCCTTCGAGATGGGCGAAAACCGGCACCCGCGCCTCGGACTGCACAAGGCCGACCAGCCCCTTGCCGCCACGCGGCACGATCACATCGATATGCGCCACTGCGCCCAGCATGGCCGAGACCATCGCCCGGTCGCGGGTCGGGACCAGCTGGATCGCGGTTTCCGGCAGGCCCGCATCCCGCAGGCCCTGCACCATGCAGTCATGCAGCACGGTCGAGGTTTCAAAGCTTTCCGAACCGCCGCGCAGGATGACCGCGTTGCCCGCCTTGAGGCAGAGCGCCCCTGCGTCCACGGTCACGTTGGGGCGCGATTCGTAGATCACGCCCACCACGCCCAGCGGCGTGGCGACGCGCTGGATGTGGAGGCCGCTGGGGCGCGTCCATTCGGCCAGCACCCGGCCGAGCGGATCGCGCTGTTCGGCCACGGCGCGCAGCCCGTCGACGATGCCGCGCAGGCGGCCGTCATCCAGCCGCAGCCGGTCCATCATCGCGGGGGACAGGCCCTTGGCGGTGCCATAATCAAGGTCTAGGCAGTTGGCATCGAACACCGCCTGCCGCCGGTCCCAGATGGCGGCCGCGGCCGACACCAGCGCCGCCGCCTTGCGTTCGGACGAGGCATAGGCAAGGTCAGCCGCCGCCGCCCGTGCGTCGGTTCCCATGCGGTGCATCAGAGTGGTGGTATCGTCGGCCATGGCGTGCCCCCCTGCCCCGGCGCCGGAATGGGGCGCCGCCGCCGGGCCGGGCAGGACGGGGCGCGATAGATCAGATCTGGCGTTCTGGAAGATGCACCACGAGGCCGTCCAGCGCCGGGGTCACCTTGAGCTGGCAGGTCAGGCGCGAGCGTTCGGCATCGGGCTTCCACGCGAAATCCAGCATGTCGGCCTCCATCGCGTCGCGCGGCGGCAGTTTGCCGACCCACGCGGCATCCACATAGACATGGCACGTCGAACAGGCGCAGGCGCCGCCGCAATCGGCCTCGATCCCCGGCACGCCATTGTCGCGCGCGCCTTCCATGACCGTCAGGCCGGGAGCAACGTCAACCACGTGTTCGCGGCCGCCATGTTCGACATAGGTGATCCGAGCCATATTGCGATGTGCCTCTTGTCCGGTGTTCCGGGGCATCACATAGGCCAGATTTCCGGCATTTGCCAGAGGGAGGACGCGACGGCTTTTCGCCCTGCGGCGAAAGGGCTATGGTATTGCGGCAGGATGAAAAAGGCGGCGTGCATGCGGGTGCGGGGATGGGCGGGCGGCTTGGCCGCGCTGGGGCTGGTGGCCTGTGCCGCCGCGCCGCCGCCGCGGGTTGTGCCGCCTGTGACGACGCCCGCCTTCGACGCCGCGCTGGTGACGACCGAGCCGAAACCCCGCACCGACCAGTGTTGGCACCGGATGGGGCGGCCCGCCCTGTTCGAGACGGTGACCGAGCAAGTGCTGGTCACCCCCGAAGTGCGTGACGCCACGGGCGCCGTCATCACCGCCGCGGTGTTTCGCACCGAAACCCGGCAATCAGAGCTGCGCGCGCGCCAGCAAGTGTGGTTCCAGATCCCGTGTCGCGCCGATGTTGCGTCCGAGGCGGTGTTCGTTGCGTCATTGCAACGGGCGTTGAAGGCACGCGGCCTCTTTGGCGGCGAGGTGACCGGCGCGATGGACGACGCGACCGAAAACGCCGTGATGCGGTATCAGGCGGCGAACGGGCTGGA